>CAZPDA010000052.1:0-15850 GCA_964585115.1 uncultured Flavipsychrobacter sp. | reverse complement strand
AAGATACTTAATTCAACCTAACTATCCTTAATATTTTTTTTTTAAACTTTAACTTTCACTTATATTGACGTGATTTCAGATATTTTGGTTGGGTTTTTGCCAATAATCCATGATTAATCCCTCAATTTTATCAATATTTAAGTTTTTCATGCACTTAAAGTGTCCTTTAGGGCATTTATTATAACCTATCTTGCTACACGGCCTGCATGAAATGTCATTATTTTCTACTACTGCAGACTGCGGTACTACCACTCCTGACAAGTTATTATTACCGTAATAAGGATACATTCCAAATTTAGGAGTTGTATTACCCCAAAGTGAAACTATCTTCTTGTTTAATGCCGCACTTATGTGCATCAACCCTGTGTCATTTGTCACAATAACCTTAGCAAAGTTGATCAAGCTAGCGGACTCATTAAGACTAAACTTCCCACATGCATTATATATACGAACAGGGTCTATTGATGCTATTTCATCAGCCTCTTCTCGCTCGTCAGGACCGCCTAAGAGTATGATTGGCACATTTAACTTTTGGCACAACTCTTTCCACTTTTCTGCAGGAAAGCGCTTTGTGTTATGAGCGCCACCTATTACACAACCTAAGTACCCTGCCCAATGACTCATAGGTATATCCCTATTGGTAATCTCGTCACTCTTAGCAATAAAATAGTCCATTCCTTGCCCATCATTCTTTACTCCTATTCTCCTAACGGCTTCAAAGTATCTATCCACGATACTTTTATCCGGCATCATGTCTATCTTAAAATTAACTAACAACCATTTCTTGAAATTGAGCTTAGGGAAGCTATAACTGATAACGCCTAAAGCTCGCTTAAGTTTATTCGTTCTGAGGTTTTTGTGCAGGTCTATGACATAGTCATACTTCTCTTTCTTCAATGCAGGAATCAGCTCTTCTAGGCTACCATCCAGATAGTAGTGTTTATCGATATAATGATTACTTTCTAAAGTTGCCTTAAATGAAGATTTAGTAAGGTAATGCACCTTAGCATTAGGCAACTGTTGTTTGACACACCTCACAATAGGAGTAGTCAATACAATATCGCCAATAGAAGAAAACCGAACCACCAACACCTTCATCCCTGAAACTTATAAAAGATTGGGTAAAGTGTTTGAAGAAGTTATCCTACTGTGTTGATAAAAAGTGAAGATGGAAATAATCATCTATCAGGATAGTAATACAGCTCACACCAAAGCTTCTCATCACTTACTCCTAATGCCTTCTTTGCATTACTAGCGATACCGATAATACTATTATGATACTGACCTGTATTAGGTAATGCTCCTAACACTTTCACATAAGCAACCATCTTAGTACCGGGGTTAACAACCTTTATTATAGTACCTCTTGGAGCAGTATTGTGGAAGGCATAAAAGGTGCCTTTCGACTTGCCCGGCATATCAAAGAAAACAGCTGTCCCTTTTTCATCCATTATGAATGCCTCATTGTGTGTTTGAGACATATATAGTTTCTCTTCTTTCGAAGGTCCTTCTTTTTTCTTAATACGGATGACTGTATCTGCATTAGCATATTTATTGGACTCGTTTGTTTGGCCTGTCGCCTGCTCTCCTCTGGTCTCTACTACGATACCTCCATCCTGTTCCTTTGCATTATTGGCAAAAGGCAGCTGCGTAGCATCATATAATACCCAACCAACTTTTAACACTCTGCCCGACTCAATTTTATTATCAGACATTTTGTTCCAAGACTGTATGGTCTTTTGCCTTAGGTCTGCAAAACGTGCTATCATGAACATGTTATCGTACTGTTTTGCTTTGTAATACAACACTCGAGTTTCAGCAGGATTAGACGGTAATGTTTTCTTCCTATTATATGCGCCCAATGGCACCCAAACCACCTGCCCATCTTCAAGACCTTGCTGATAGTTCATACCATTGGCATCAGCTAACATTGCCGGAGGAACGTGATACCTGCGAGCCAACATAAATATTGTCTCTCCACTCCTAACAATATGTTTGATATGCCAAGCATTTTTGTGCTCGGCTACATATATACTATCGTTAAGGCTACTCTTATACTCTTGCGCGTACCCCCAACTGCAAACCGTCACTAATAAGGCAACAAAAACACTTCTTAACATACTCTGATATAATAAACTCAATTAATATACGAATAAGCATTTAATTATACTCACTCGTCAATGTCCATTCTTATACGCTGATTTTTGGGCAAATAGTTATTCATGCGGTTGCCAAGCGATTTTACCCAGCCTAGCGCATGCCCTTTATAAGTAATGACATACCAACCTTTAACGGGAGGCTCTATAGACATTTGTTCTTTTTTGAGAAATAGTAACGCATCTCGCTCACTCACCTCTAAAGTAGGTAACTTGTCAGACCTATCTATACTCAATGCAAGGTCGTGCGCAGGCACCCATTCTTTTTTAGCAGGAGCTCCTAACATCACACCGACCTTCCTGAGATACAAATGCTGTTTCAAAACATGCCAATCAGCTTCATGGACACTTTCTACAACACAAAATTCATTCTTGTTTATCTCAACACATGCCCAACTCTTATTATTTAACAAGGTTTTAGCTTGCTGAAACACCTTATCATCATGCACAGACCTCACTTTTACAGGCTTTACTACACCACTATCATCTAGCTTTTTTATTGCTGCTAAGAAAAAGCCTTCACCTTGTAACCTATGAGGGTAGAAACGATAACCATTTATCGATGCCTTAGCAGAAGTCGTAGGTACAATTCCCCAATCGTCGTTGATGGGTAACTCTACATTAGAAACAGCATACTGCTCTGCCAACCAGTCTAAATTGTCTTCATCTTCTTCAGTAGAATATGAGCAAGTAGCATAAACAAGCGTTCCGTTTTGCTTAAGTGCAGGCCATATATCGGCTAGTATTCGTTGCTGCCTTTCACTACACAATGCAACATTATCTTCACTCCATTCATTTATAGCAGCCTCATCTTTACGAAACAGTCCTGAGCCACTACATGGAGCATCTACTACTATTATATCGAAGTAGCCTTTCAGCTTACGGAAGCTTTTAGGGTCGTTGCAAGAGACCCAAGTGTTGGCATACCCCCACTTGGTCATATTCTCTTCCAATATGCCTGCACGGCTACGTATCACTTCATTGCTAACCAGCAAACTTTCGTCATCTAACAGTGAAGCAATGAGTGTACTTTTACCGCCGGGCGCGCCACACAGGTCCAGCACTCGCAAACCTTTACGGTCTGCTATTACAGACTTTAGCACATGCTCCAAAAACATACTTGATGCTTCTTGCACATAATAAGTACCTGCATGAAAAAGCGGGTCTAATGTGAAGACAGGACGCTCAGCTAAATACCTTCCATTACTACACCAAGGCACTTTTTCTGCATTAGTAAAGCTATCTGTATCTTTTCTGGGGTTTAGGCGTATAGATGTAGCAGCAGGTAGCTCATGCGCCTTTAGGAAAGCCTCTTTATCAAAGCCTACCACTCCTTCTAATCCATCTAATAATGCTTGCGGTAATACCTTCAAAACAGACTGCTTTAGAACACTCCTGTATAGTTGTGAGGAGTAATTTTCTTAAGCTCTTTCTTCACCTTAGCCTTCACATCCAATGTATCTATAAAGGTGTGAATATCATCTTTTGTGATACTTGTTTTACCGCGTGTCAGCTCTTTCAATGCCTCATAAGGCTTTGGATAATTTTCACGACGAAGTATTGTTTGGATAGCCTCTGCTACAACAGCCCAATTCTGCTCCAGGTCTTGCTTCAACTTATCTTTATTCAGCAATAACTTACCTAGCCCTTTCTGTAGCGACTTAAGTGCCAATAAACTATGAGCAACAGGCACGCCTACATTTCTCAACACCGTACTATCTGTAAGGTCGCGTTGAAGACGACTGATAGGCAGCTTTGCAGATAGATGCTCATATAGTGCATTGGCAATACCCAAATTACCTTCTGCATTTTCAAAGTCTATCGGATTTACCTTATGTGGCATTGCACTACTACCTACTTCTCCTTCCTTCACTTTCTGCTTGAAGTATTCCATTGATATATAGGTCCACACATCGCGGCATAGGTCCATTATGATATTATTGATACGCTTCAACGCATCGAACTGTGCAGCTATGTTATCATAATGCTCTATCTGCGTAGTGTACTGCATACGCTCTAAGCCTAGCTTCTTGTTCACAAATTCGTTGCCAAACTTCTGCCAATCCATCTCAGGGAAAGCGACATTATGAGCATTGAAGTTACCTGTAGCTCCTCCAAATTTTGCAGCATACGGAATATGACTTAGCAACCTTATCTGCCCCTCTAAACGCTCTACAAATACCATCCACTCTTTACCCAGAGTAGTAGGCGATGCAGGCTGACCATGTGTACGCGCCAATAGAGATATACCCGTCCATTCTTCTGCCAGCTTCTTTAGCTCCAACACTACATTGTGCAACTCGGGAAGGTAAACTTCTTCCATTGCTTCTTTCCAAGAAAGAGGAATAGAGGTATTGTTTACATCCTGGCTGGTAAGCCCAAAGTGCACCCACTCTTTCGAGTCTCCAGCACCTAATGCATCAAGCTTTTCTTTCAGGAAATACTCTACCGCTTTTACATCGTGGTTGGTTACTTTTTCTATGTCTTTGATCTGCTGTGCATCAGCCTCAGAGAAATCCGTATATACCTTTCTGAGCTTTGCAGGTGTAACTCCTGCAGGTAGTGAGAACATCTTTTTCTGAGCAAGGAATAGGAAGTATTCAACTTCTACCCTTACACGATAGTGTATCAAACCAAACTCTGAAAAATAAGGAGCTAATGCAGCCAGTTGTCTACGGTAGCGGCCGTCTACCGGGCTTATTGCCGAAAGTGCAGTCAAATCCATGGCTGCAAAGATAATACAAACCGCTTTGAGGATAGCCTTTTATCTATTCATGTTCCAACACCCACTTTTTCACGGGCTGCTCAAAGCATATACTGCCGGGAGTTGTGATATATTCTTTCTCTAACTCAAACCCTAGTTTTTCTAATAGCTTATGCGGTGCGGGATTCTTAGCATAGGGTTCGCAATACAGCCTCTCCAACTCGTAGTTATTGAAAAAGTAAGGTGTCGATATTTTCACTAGTTCTTCACCTATTCCTTTCTTTCTATTCTCTTCATTCCATATATGCAGATGCATATATGCTGACACACCAAATACTATATTATTGATATTACAGTGCCCAATGGGCTTGCCATCCAGCAACCATACCAAAGCATAAGCCTGTCGTTCACGCAGAGGTAGGGATATTTGAGTAGATAGCATAGATATAAAGTCGTCCCTCGATGGAAGCTTTTCTATATCTACCCCTAAAGACCTCATATAATTATGGTCTGACTTCAGCCAGTAATCAGCTATTAGTGATACATCTTCTTTTGTAGCCTCTCTTACTGCAAGCATTTACTTCCACTTTATATTACAACCAACACTCGGCTTTTGCACGCCATTATGTTGCTCTCCTCTTAATATACTGTCCAAAACATCTCTAACACTTCCTCCTGTTACAGGAACACCATTCCCTGGTCTTGAATCATCCAGCTGTCCATGATATACAGCTTTTAACTCCCCATCAAAAACATATAGGTCTGGAGTACATGCAGCATTATATGCCTTTGCCACCTCTTGGGTTTCATCATATAAGTAAGGAAACGGATAGCCTACATCCTTTGCGTGTAGCTTCATTTTATCAGGCGCATCTTGGGGATAGTTCTCTACGTCATTGCTACTAATAGCTACAAAGCCCACACCTTTACTTTTATAGTCATTAGCCAGCTTTACCAAGCCTTCGTTTATGTGTACTACATAAGGACAATGATTACATATGAACATAACTACTGTAGCATTATCACCTTTCACATCATCAAAAGACACAACGTTATTAGTAACAGTATCTAAAAGGCTAAAAGGTGGTGCATGAGTACCTTGCTCAAATACATTAGATGGGGTCAATGCCATAGCTGCTTTTTCAGCAAATATAACATAGACTATACAAAGCTCTTGATATGCGTAACTAGCTTATCTATATCCTTTCTACTATTATAAATATGCGTGGACACTCGTATACAATCCAAATCACTTTCAGGCACAAAGCGCAACCTTATACCTGCTTTAGTACAAGAGTTATACAACTTACGTGTATCCTTACTAGTTAGCCTAAAACTATTAACGCCACAGAAAGACCGCTCCTCTGTTGGTGTCAGCAGGTCTACCTCACTACCCAGTGACAATAACTGCTGCTGTGTGTAGCTACCTAGATACTTTATTCTTCTATGGATATTGTCCACTCCAATGGTATCCATAAAGTCCATAGCTGCTATTAGCCCATCTATCAAGCCTGTATTTTGTGTGCCTCCAAAATATTTATCGGCGCCATCAAGATAGTCAGACATGGAAACTTTCTCTTCACTAAGCTCCCAGCTAGCAGTATATTCTGCTGCAAATAGAGGCTTTAAAACATCTTGAACCCCCTTACGCACATACATAAACCCCTGTCCCCTTAGGGCCAAGCAACCATTTATGTCCGCAACTCAGGTAAATATCACAACCAATGTCTTCTACATTAACTGGCATCATACCTGGGGCGTGTGCACCATCAATGCATGAATATATACCTTTATCCATTGCTAGTTTAGATATCTCTTTAACCGGCATTACTTGCCCTTGTGTACATGGGATATGAGGTATGGCTATAACTCTTGTTTTATCGGAAATAAGATCTTCTACCTTTTTGTAGGTTGCTGCGGCTGTATATGCAGGCGTAAACACCTTGATAATGATACCGTCTTGCTTCATTCTATTTAGCCATGGTATGGCGTTACCAACATGCTCATGAGTAGTCATGACAACTTCATCGCCTTTTTGTAAAGGCAAGCCTCTGCTGGCGATATTAATACCATGCGTCACATTGTTAGTGTAGGCTATTTCGTCTTTATTAGCTCCTATGAACTTGGCTATCCTTTTCAGCAACTTTTCTGTATGATGATACTCACCAAACTCATCAGACAGCATCATACCTTTATGCGTAGCTTCTATTACAGGGTATGGAGACGGCCCCATAGTTCCATTGTTCATGTAAGACTTACTCGTTGTAAGAGGGAATAGCTGACGTACATTATCCCAATAATGCTCATCTTCCTCACTTACAACTTTTCCGTCATTAGTCACCTTATGTTTGGCTGCTATTGCAGTCAGCTCACTTAGCGAACATGCAGCTAAGGCAGCAGAGCGCAAAAACAGTCTCCGGTCAAAACTCATAGGGGTCAATTATATCCCTAAAGTATATAATATCGACCTAAAATACGACCTCATCCGACGAGCAGCAGGTTTCGTTCAACAAAACGCCGATTACATTTACTTTTGGTTAAATCGAGGATGATACTTTAAAAGCGTATCTCGCAAATATCCTCTGTCAAGGTGAGTATATATTTCTGTAGTAGTGATGCTTTTGTGCCCCATCATTTCCTGTACCGCTCTCAGGTCTGCCCCAGCTTCTACCAAATGCGTTGCAAAAGAGTGCCTTAATGTGTGTGGATGAACATTCTTCTTAATGCCACTTTTCTCTGTCACGTCTTTTAATATCAAAAACACCATAACTCTGGAAAGACCATTGCCTCTCCTATTCAAAAAAAGCGTATCCTCAGCACCTTTTTTGATGTTCATATGCGAGCGGATATGCTCCCTATATAGTTTTATTTGCATTACCGCAGTACTACCTATTGGCACAAGCCGTTCTTTATTACCCTTACCTAACACCTTTATAAAACCGACATCCAAATAAAGGTCTGATATCTTTAGTGCTATGGTCTCGCTTACACGCAATCCACAGCTATACATTGTTTCCAATATCGCACGGTTGCGCTGACCTTCAGGGGTGCTATGGTCTATGGCTTCAAAAAGCTGCTCTACTTCGTCAATTGTAAGATATGTGGGTAACGCCCTCTTGAGTTTAGGAGCTTCTAGCAATGCTGTAGGGTCTACTTTTACCACCTCTTCCAGCAATAGGTATTTAAAAAAGGACTTTATACCACTTAGTACTCTAGCTTGCGTACCTGCCGATAACTCTAGCTCATTTACGTACCTTAACAGGTCTTGTAAATGTTTTTGTGTCACTTCTTCTACAGAAAGCTTCAGCTCTTGCTCTGACAAATAAGTAGTAAAGAAAGAAACATCATGCAAATAGGCATCAATAGTATTATCAGACATGGATCGCTCCAGTTGCAGATAAGCTTTGAAACCTTTTTTGTATGCATCCCACACTAATAAAACACGATTTAATCGTTTCTCATATCATCGAGCACAGCACTTATCATTTGTGCTTGTTCTGCGCTAATGTTAGTCTTGATCTCGTTGTATAGCTTTTGTATATCCGGCTCTATCTTTTGTAACAGGTCAAGACCTTTCTTTGTAATTGAGATATCTACCCTGCGCCTGTTATCCTTACATTCTATACGCTCTACCAACCCTTTGCTCAATAACTTATCTATTAGCCTAGACACATTAGACATTTTCTGGATCATCCTGTTCTGTATCTCATATAGATTCATGGAATGTCCATTCTGCCCACGCAAAATACGCAGCACATTGAATTGAGGTTCCGTAAGATCGTGCGGCTTTAAGGTTTGACTAACTTTTTGTTGAAGCCAAACACCTGTATACATTACGTTCAAAAAAGCCTTTTGGTACGGATCATCAAATGGCTTTGTCTTTAATAGTTCTTCGATTGTCGGCATAGTTGTACATTGTAAACGGCTATAACAAAAATACACAATAGCCTGTTTTTATTATTATTGTGACCAAAATTCTTTGTTAATGCTCAATATAGCGATCATCAACGGACCAAACCTCAATCTACTCGGCACTAGAGAGACCGATATATATGGCAATACATCTTTTGATGATTTCCTTTTGGAGTTAAAGCAACGCTTCCCTCAAGTTGACATCAATTATTATCAAAGCAACATAGAAGGCGAACTTATAGACCACATCCAGCAATGCAGAACAGGCATTGACGGCATTGTATTGAACGGGGCGGCCTATACGCATACCAGCATTGGCATGGCAGACGCTATTGCTGCTATTGACACACCTGTTATTGAGGTACATATATCCAATATCTATGCCAGAGAAGAAGAAAGGCATAGATCTTACACTGCGGCGAAGGCTATTGGCTGTATCACTGGGCTTGGGCTAAATGGCTACGCCATGGCTATTCAGCACTTTATAGACCTATTATCCCCTAAAACCTCTTAAAAAGTCAGACACAGGCATTCTTTTTTTGCCTTGCATCTGCACATCTTCAGCATATACCCAGCCGTCTTTTGCAGCAAAACGCAAGTATGTTTTACCATCGGTATCATAGCTGCCGACTTCTACGTTGTGACTAGCAAGCTCATACTTATCCTTATATATTTTCATTGTACTGTCCTGCAGTTCTGTAAAGGCAGCAGGGTACGGAGAAAGTCCTCTTATGAGGTTATGTATTTCAGAAGCAGACCTACTCCAGTCTATACGTGTATCTTCTTTAAATATCTTAGGGGCGTGTTTCAGCTTTTCTACAGGCACATCATCTTGAGGTATTTCTGTGAGTGTGTCCGTAGCCAAGCCTTTTACTGTCTCTACTAACAGCTCTGCTCCTTCATTCATCAGTTTTTCATATATCTGCCCTACATTATCATCTTCACCTATCGCTACTTTTCTTTGTAGCAATACATTACCCGTATCTATCTCATGTTTTAGCCTGAATGTTGTGACACCCGTTTCTTTCTCCCCATTGATAATAGCCCAGTTGATAGGTGCTGCACCTCTATATTGCGGTAATAGAGAGCCATGCACATTCACCGTGCCCATAGGCGGCATACTCCACACCACTTCAGGCATCATCCTAAAAGCTACGACTACTTGGATATCAGCTTTGTACGAGCGCAACTCTTCTATAAAGCTTTCACTCTTCATATTCTTTGGCTGTAGCACAGGTAAGCCTTGCGATACCGCATAACGCTTCACATCAGACTCTTGCAATTTCCTACCTCTACCCGCAGGCTTGTCGGGAGCGGTAACTACGGCCACTACATTTGTACCTGCTTCTACCAATGCCTTTAGCGATGCTACCGCAAATTCAGGCGTACCAAAATATACTATCCTTAAAGCTTCAAACTCTTGCATACGGATGCAAAGCTAACATTTGAAAAAATCTTTTTTCAGTACCTTTTTAAACTTTAGCGACCTATTTTGGTCTTATATACAGACTAAATTGACAGGATGTCCCCCACAACCGATACAATAAGTGATATAGACATACTCACTTCTTTTCAAGAAGAAGCGACCAAAGAGTATGCCTTCACCCAACTGGTGCAGAAGTATCAGCAAAGGCTGTACTGGCACATCAGACGGATGGTGGTGACTCATGAGGATACCGATGATATACTACAGAATGTATTCATCAAAGTATGGAAGAGCTTAGGAAATTTCAGAAGTGAGGCTAATCTATATACTTGGCTATATAGAATAGCTACAAATGAAACACTTACTTGGCTAGACAAAGAGAAGAAACGCAGGTCTGTATCGCTGAACGAAGAAGATGAGCATTCTGTTATCCACAAACTGGAAGCAGAGAAAGGCTTTGATGCAAAAAAACTGGAATGGAAACTACAGCAAGCCATACAGAGTTTGCCTGAAAAACAACGTGCCGTATTTTGCTTGAGGTACTATGATGAAATGCCTTATGACAAGATGAGCGAAGTATTAGAAACTTCAGTTGGTGCACTAAAAGCATCGTACCATCATGCAGTGAAAAAAGTAGAAGACGCAATAAAAAACATTTAAACTTTTTACAATAACTACAGTCAAATAAAAGATGAGTAACAGAGCAGACATAGTGAATGAGTTGACAGAGCTAAATAGCCCGCTGAAGGACATGCCTGCACACACACCTTACCAAGTACCTGATGGCTACTTCAATAGCTTGGGCAACAACCTGACCAACAGGATAAACGCAAAACAAAACAACACTTATGATGTGCCTGAAGGTTACTTTAGCATGCTACCTGAAGCCATACTGAACAAAGCAAAACAAACAGACGTTGAAATACCTGAAGAAAAGACCAAAGTAATAGACCTACGTGTATCTTGGAGAAACTTCAAACTATCTGCTGCTGCTATCATTTTGCTATTCTTAAGTGCAGGAGCCTATCAAATGATAAACTCTACACCACAACAACCAGCTACCGTAGCCAATAAGCTTGAAGAAGTACCGGATAAACTACTTTTGGCCTATGTGCAAGAGAATATTGACGACTATGACCTCACCTTATTAGAAACAAATGCAAGTACCACAACCGCTACTAAGACCACTACGGTGGAGAATGTGAGTGATGATATGATAGATGAATACTTAAATAATGGTTGGAACTAAAAAACGAAACACAATGAACAAGCTAATATTAACGACACTGATATTCCTGATGGGCTTAGGTAGTGCCTTTGCTCAGCCGGGAGACGACGACAGAGGCAGACGCAAAGACCGATTCAAAGAGATACAAGCAATAAAAGTAGGCTATATCACCAAACAGCTAAAACTAACTGCTGACCAAGCCAAAGACTTTTGGCCTATATACGATGAGTACGAACAGAAGCGCAGGCAACTCTTTCATAAGTTTGCGGACAAGTATCATGACGACCACCCTAACAGCTCTCCTCGTGACGCAAGAGCATATATAGATGCTAACATTAGTTTTCAGGAAGAGAAGCTGGAACTCATGAAGATATATACAGCAAAGCTGAAAAAGGTCTTATCAGACCAGCAAGTAGCTGACCTATACCTTGCAGAAAGAGAGTTTAAGGAAATGCTATTAAGACGCCTACACAGAGACCACCCTGACGGGCCACCACCTCATAGGGGTAATAGATAAAGACTACAACCTTGCGGTAGGAGATTGAACATCATGGTAAAAGAGAAACTCCCAACCTTCTTGTTTACCTTCAGCAGCATATTGCTGTCTTAGCGCAAGGGCTTTTTTCCCGTCATAGTCATATTTAGCCACGTACTTTATCCTCATCTGCTTTAGCTGAGGAGCTTCATCTCCCCCAAAGAAAACTTTACTTTCTCCATCGTCTATAAGGTAAACGATATGTTCCGGGCAATGACCTCCGGAATGAGTGTACTTGATATATCCATCTATCATTCCTTCTTCATCATCCAGCCACTGCACCTGTCCCGATGCGAATAGCGGTTCTAATTGGTCAGGGAAATATGAGGGCAGACCTTTTGCTAAAGCAAATTCGGCTTCGGCTCTGTAGATATAGTAATCTGCACTAGGGAAAGTAGTTTTTACCGTACCATTATCTTCATACACTACTCCACCGGCATGGTCTTTATGCAAGTGAGACATCAAGACCTTGGTCACATCATCAGGCTCGTAGCCATGCTTCCTCAAGTTGGCATGTATCTGCAATACCCCATCTTCACCTTTGTAGCCTAGCCCTGTGTCAAACAATATCACGTCTCTATCCGTCACTACCAAGAAAGGCAATATATCTACCAGCAAAGACCCAGTAGGTCTATCGGTCAATTCATCATCACTCACATTGAACGGAACAAACTGCTTATCGTGCCCTACTGTAAAGACACCCTCTGATAAAGGAAATACTTTCGCCATTGGCTGCAAAGTTAACGTATCAGCACATGCTTATCAGCATCCAGCCTCAATAAAATAAATATCAATATACTAAAGGATAATAACGAAGACCCTCCATAACTCAATAATGGTAGCGTAATACCTATAACTGGTGCCAGCCCTATGGTCATTGAAATATTGATAGCAAAATGGAAAAACAGAATAGATGCTACACAATATGCATACACCCTACTAAATGCCGAACGTTGTCGCTCTGCTAAGTATAGAATGCGTAACATGAGCAATATATATAACAATACTAGCCCCGCACTACCTAAGAAACCGAACTGCTCCCCTACTGCACAGAATATAAAATCTGTATTCTGTTCCGGTACAAATTCGTTCTTGGTAGATGTACCATTCAAGAAGCCCTTACCCGTAAAACCACCTGAACCTATAGCTATCTTAGACTGCCATACATTATAGTTTGCAACACTTACTGACTTTTTCTTAGCGCGGTCTTCAGGGTCTAAATATGCATCAGGCACTTCTTGATTCAGGGTAGTATATATACGTTCTACTTGGTGCTTTTGTAATACATTCTTAAACGCGAAAGGAACAGCAAATTGAGAAAAAGCGATACAGACCAGCCATACCCCCAATAGCACAAACCTCACCCCCCAGCTTCTAGCTAGCTCTTTCCTCATCAACACGCCAATAAGTATGGCCAATACCGTAAGCACTATGAACAATATCTGATTATCCATTAGTAGTGTAGCAAGTGTAAGTGCTATTGCAGAGAACCCGATAACAAGCACATAGTGAGGTAAACCTTCACGATACATAGCTAAGAAGAAACAGAAATAGACCAATGCCAACCCTGTTTCTTTTTGTAGTATTATCAATATAGCAGGTAACAATGCCATAGCCGTACCTACCAACCTATGCCTTAGTGTGCGGAAGTTGGTTTCCGGGGCAGATAGAAACTTTGCCAATGCCAATGCAGTAAATATCTTACAGACCTCCCCCGGCTGAAATCTAAAACTCCCAACCCCTAGCCATGAGTTAGACCCTTTGACCGAGGCTCCTGCAAATATGGTAATAAAGAGCAGGAACAACCCTATGGAATAGGATAGGTAGGCAATAGACGAAAAGAACTTGCTATCTGTAAACAGGATAAGCATACCTGCAAACAATGATATACCCAGCCATATCAGCTGGCGCATATGCCCACGCCCCATCATAAAGAAACTACTATCGGTAGCTCTATGCTCTACCGAATAGATGGACATGATGCCTATAGTCACCAGCATAAAGTAGAATAGTAATGTAATACCATCTACCCTTGCGAATACGGACTTATTAGTTCTGCCGGACATGTTATTGCTCCTCGTCTTTTAAATATGTTTTTCTAAACCAGTTCATGATCATTATAGAATCATCCACCTGCTTCACACTATCCTTATACTGCTGCTGTCTCTGCCGACGCTCATAGCGCTGTTTGTCCAAAGCTCGTTGAGTAGCATCTATTTCATCTATATATGGGTTCACTAAGTTTGCTTTATACATTTTTTCTTCCAGATACTTTCTGCTTGTAGCAATGGTATCATTCAGATACTTCTCCATCATCAGGCTAGCAATAGGCCCTGCCCATGTAGCACCATAACCTGCGTTTTCTACCACTACTGCTATCACTATTTTCGGGTCTTCTCTTGGTGCAAATGCCACAAATACGGAGTGGTCTTTCATCTTCATAATCTGGTCACCAACTCTGGCTTTGTTCTCTACAGTACCTGTTTTGGCACATACGTTTACCCCTTCTAACCTAGCCACCTTACCCGTTCCATATTCTACCACATCTTGCATACCCAATGCCACCTCATCAAAGGCCCTTTCAGATATATCAGAGACAACATTCTTCTTTAAGTATTCATTTAGCAATGTATCCTTCGGGTCATTATTAATAGCTCTTACAAAGTGCGGCTTGTAATAATATCCTTTATTCGCGATAACACACATAGCATTGGCTAACTGTATAGGAGTAAGCGCTATCTCTCCTTGCCCCATACCGTTGAACAGTACCATACACGAATTCCAAGCCGAACGATACATCCTATTTATTCTAGAAGAATCAGGCAAAAGCCCCGACCCTTCATACGGAATATCAACACCAGTAGGTTTACCAAAAGAGAAGTCTGTAAAGTAATCGTGCCAGTCTTGAAAACCCTCTCTTACATTCTTGTACTTTTTATCATCTATCACCATACGCATGATGTGTACAAAATACGCATTACAAGAGTTGGCTAATGCTCGTCTTAGGTTTGCCGCGTGCCCGCCACCGGTGTGCGTACAACCTATACGCTTACCACAACCATAATAACCACCAGCACAAGGATAGCCAAAGTTTGGTGTTATCACTTCCTTATCTAGCGCTACAAGTGCCGTAAGTGGCTTCATGGTAGAACCCGGTTGGTATGCGGCTTGCGTAGCTCTGTTGAACATTGGTTTGGTAGGGTCTAAGTACATTCTGGAGAAGTTCTTAGCTCTTTCTCTACCTTTCAGCAAGTTAGGGTCATACGAAGGTGCACTCACCAAAGATATTATACCGCCAGTTTTAGGATCAATAGCTACCACACTACCCAGCTTATTCTTCATTAGTCGCTCACCATAGGCTTGTAGCTCTGCGTCTAAATAAAGTTGTAAGCTTTTCCCCGCTACCGCTTGTGTATCCAATGCACCCTTCATATATGGGTCTGTAGGACGGTTATAGTTATCTCGCTCTAAGAAGTACACACCTCTTTGCCCTCTTAACACCTCTTCATAGCTATTTTCCAGCCCATTGATACCTACATAGTCTCCTTGCTGATAAGACTGATAACGGTCTCTCTGCAACATCCTTGGAGACACCTCTCCAATATACCCTAATATCAATCCTGCTACAGAATCAGGATAGGTACGCATATAACGTTCACTAAGATCAAAGCCTGGGAATAGATATAAATTTTCCTGAAAACGTGCGGTCTGTGCTTTGGTCAGCTGCTCCACAAATACACTTTTACGTCTATACCCGTTCAGGAAACGCACTTTGTGTAGTTTCTTCTCAAAGTCTTCTTTGGTCATACTCAGCAAACGACATAAATGCCCCGTATCCAAGTCGCTTTTCACATTACTAGGCGTTACTAGCAGGTCATAAGCTACTTGG
>CAZPDA010000051.1:0-16177 GCA_964585115.1 uncultured Flavipsychrobacter sp. | reverse complement strand
GCCTTAAGCTCTACTGTGTCTCCCAAATAAACATCTATTTATACATCCCCTTCGATTATTTTATGCTTGTCAGCTTGTATTTTTTTTATTTTAAAAGAATGACCTTTTATAATTGAATCTAAAGGAAAAAGTGGCTCTAATGAAAATTGTAAATCCTTAAAATATATTTCAGTGATCTTTAAACGGCCAGGAGCGTAATAGCGAAAATTTAGGTTAGACTTTCGTACAACTCTTTTCATTAAAGTTCTACTTTTCAATATCTCAACCTCATTGTCTATTCTGCCCACCCCTGTATTAAAACCAAGCTCCTGTAATACCATAGCATCACCGCCTGTACTTGCTTTATCATCTTTTACTAGCACACTAGCATCAACTTTATATACAGGAGTAGCATAACGAAGTTGTATATATGCTATAGCCAAGGCTATGATAATACTAATTATAAATATTGGCCAATACGCAAATATCTTACTTAGTATTTTCTCAATATTTATGTTATTGATCGAACTCTGATCAGTTTTGTCTGAGAAAACAGGCTCTAATTGTTCTGACATTATTTATTATTTACCTACTTAAAATTGAGACCAATGAAATGGTAATTGATAAAATACTAACCAAATAAGAGATGTACCTATCACGGGTAGAATCAATAGTAGCTCCTCTCGCCCTTGCTTTATTTGGCTGAACATATATTACGTCTCCGGTTTTAAGATAGAAGTATGGAGATTTAAAAACATCTGAAGAGTTCAAATCTATACGTATAAATATTTTTTTACCATTCTCTTCTCTAATTAATAGGATATTATCTCTACGTCCAGATATTTGTAAATCACTAGCTATACCTATAGCATCGATTATACTAACCTTTTCATTAACCACATAGTGTCTTCCAGGTCTGTTCACATCTCCAAGAGCTATAAAATAAAAATTACCAAACTGAATATTTACAACTGGGTTTTTGTAATACTTACCAACTTCTTCTCTTATTCTATTTGTAGCCTCATATGTGGTTAGTCCGGCTACACTTACTAACCCTACTACAGGGAGGTCAATTTGGCCATCTTTATTAACCATGTACCCAATTCCTCGATCTTGATTATTATCTTGATTTATGGACTGCTTGAATACAGCAGTTGCATTAGGGTCGAGTGTTGTGATATTTACATTCAAAATATCATTAGATTGAATCTTTGGCTCAATGAATGGTTGATGTACAATTTCCATAGCAGGCCCTTGTAGTGTATCAGGTACATCCTTAAAATATGTTACTTTTTTATAATTCTTACATGAAGAGGCTACTATCAGCAACCCAAAAAACACGACTAAAACAAACCGTCTTATTCTGATACTTTGCATACTATTTACAGGTATTTTTTTCCAAAAGTAGTTAAAAAGAAAGGTTGTTTAAATCTAGTTACACTAAACCTTTATTCTGTGTTACTTAAAAACTTGTTCTAATATTTTCTTATCTGGGAAGTTGACCAGTACACCCATGCCTTTCTTTTGGTATACTACCATACTACCTACAGCTACTGCAGATACGCCACATTCTTTTACCACAGCACCAATATGTGCTACATCACCTGCACCTCCACTAGCTATTACTGGTACATTCACAGCTTCGTTTATTTTGCTAATAATTGCATGGTCGTAGCCGGTCCATGTTCCATCTTTATCCATCGCGGTAATAAGCAATTCCCCTATCCCTAGCTGTTCTAATTCTTTAGCCCACTCTATAGCATCTTTCTTTATCTTCTCTTTACCATCATTTATATATACTTGATACTTACCCCACATATTCTTCTTCACGTCTATAGAACCAATTACAGCTTGTGCGCCAAAGTGCTCGGATATTTGGGTGACTAACGCGGGGGTTCTATACGCAGAAGTGTTTAGCACTATTTTTTCAAAACCTATAGACAAAATTTTCTGTGCCGTTTCAAAATCTTTAACCCCACCACCATAAGAAAGTGGCATGAAACACTCATTAGCTATTTGCTGTAGTATCTCAATGTTAGGCTCTCGCCCTTGAACAGAGGCTCTAATATCCAAGAAACACAATTCATCTACCTCCAATTCATTGAATATACGTACGGTATTGATAGGGTCTCCTATATATCCATGATTGTCAAACTTAACCGTCTTTACAAGGTTATCGTCTATAAGCTGTAGGCATGGTATTACTCTCGTCCTCAACATAACTTAAAGTGCTGCAAAGTTTTTAAACAGTTTCATACCGAACTTATGGCTCTTTTCCGGGTGAAATTGCGCGCCAAAAATATTGTCGCCATTCGTTATCACGGAGTCAAATTCATACCCATATTTTGTACGCATCAACACATATTTATCTTCATCTGCAACTACATGATAAGAGTGCACAAAATAAAACCTCGGCTCTTCAGGTAGTTCTTGTACCAAAGGGCTATCCTGCACTTTGTGTACTAAGTTCCAACCCATGTGTGGCACTTTCAACTTGCGGTCTTCAAACTTAAATTTTGTTGTCTTTGCAGGTATCCACCCCAAGCCCTCTAGCTTGCCTTCTTCACTAGAGCGTGTTAGCATTTGCATACCTAGGCATATGCCCAATACAGGTATTTTATCTTGTAGTGCTTTTTGGTTCAGCACCTCTACAAGGTCAACTTCTTTTAGTCTCTTCATTGCAGCATCAAAAGCACCAACTCCTGGTAGCAATATCTTTTCTGCCTTGTTAATTACATCCACATCACCAGATATTTGGCTTTGTACTCCTATGTATTTAAACATATTGTGTACAGAACCAAGGTTGCCCATACCGTAATCTACTATTGTGATCATTTGTTACTTCTTAGCCGGAAAACAATATTTCAGATAAAAGCTCATAGGCACCAAATGTGCTTTTGCCAGTGCATAAAACAATGGGCGGAAACGTTCGAACCTTTTCTTATACGTTTGAAAATTCTTATAATTTTTCTTCGGCGCTTTCATTGCAACTTCAAACTGCTCTTCGGTGAGCCCAAGTCTTTTCTTAAAATAGTTGATCAACTCAGGTTCAATATATGGATCAGATGCATATTCTTTTATACCTTCTTCTCTATCCATAACACCAGAGCGAACTGCCGCAGACAAGCTATTGTTACGCTGATCTATACCAAACCTTTTGGGCAAGAAATAGCTATGACTGAATGCTGATATTCTGTTCTCCAAATGATGACCACCATAGTATGTCCAGCCAAATTCTTTTTCTAAAAATTTCTGAGCATCAGCCTTGTTATAGTTGATATACCAAAGTGGGCGTATTTTTTTGATCTGCTTAAACAAAACCCACTTCATAAAAGTGAAGAACTTCATATTAGGGAAGGTCTTCATCTTCATTGTTCCAAACTGCTTATGCACGCTCTCTATGTATTTACCGTCTACATAAGAGTTAGATAATGGTGACACACCTTCTGCAAGGAATGAGTGCCCCTCCAATACGTACTTGATCTTGTACTTAGCCGCTGCACGGTACATAGTTTCTGACAGTGCCAGATCAGTAGGTGCATCCAGGTCTGAAGAACCTGATAGGAAAAATGATCTCAAAAGGTCATCTGCCTCTTTATTATCTACTACTATTGTAAAAAGGTCTACATTTAGTTTTTGAGTAACTTTTCTAATGTTCTCGGTAGCTATTGCTGTATTCCAAGTATTGTCATAGTGTACAGCCAAAGGTCTAAGCCCCCACTCTACAGCTTTAGCTAAAAGATAGCTTGAGTCCGTACCTCCACTTACACCAACTGCACAATCGTACTGCTTACCCTTACCTTCTTTTTTGATCTGCTCAATGATGTTCATTAGGTCTTGCTCACCTTCAGGTGTAGCAGTTTTATACATCTTGGCAAGATCGTCTACCTGACGGCAATAGTTACAAACGCCTTTCTCATCGAATGATATATCCGGTGTTCTTTCGTCATAAATACACCTGGTGCATATCTTCATTATAATTCATTTATTGTTTGGTGAATCAATTCGATACCCTTTAAAACTGTAGCTAACTCATTAGCATAAGATATACGCACATACCCCGTTCCTGCCTTCCCAAAACCCGAGCCCGGCACTACACATACATACTTTTGATACAATAAGTCATTACAAAAATCAACATCGTTTACACCTTCGGGTAGTTTTATAAACAAATAAAATGCACCTTCCGGAACGATATATTCAAGTCCTAATTTGCTACAATGATTCTTTATATGCTCACACCTGTTTGCATACTCTTCTTTCATCTTTTCTGAATATGCAAGAGACTCTTCGTTACTCAAAGCTTCGAGAGCTGCAAGCTGAGAGAAAGGGGCAACGTTAGTAATAGTAAGTTGAGAAGACTTTGTAATCTTCTTTATTACATCACTACTACTTGCAACATATCCTATACGCCAGCCTGTCATAGCATACTTTTTAGAGAAGCTGTCAATAAAAATGTACTTGCTGTAAGACGATAGATACTGTATTGAGGTTGAAGTATTATCATACTGCAGGAAGCGGTATACTTCATCCGCAACTATATACAAATCTTTATCAATAGCCCACTTACATATAGTATCTATTACATCTTGTGGTAATACCTGACCAGTAGGATTATTAGGGCTATTAAAACTTACCATTACAGTCTTTGGAGTACATAACGCATCAAGCCTTGCTGTAATATTGGTTAGATCTGTACTATCTATTTTAATTGGCTTACCTCCGTTAAGAGTCACTAAAGAATCAATAGTAGGCCAGTTTGGTTCAAATATCAGTACTTCATCATTCTCCTCTAACAACGATGACATCACCGAGGCAAATGCCTGAGCCGCACCATGTGTAATAAGTAAATTATCCTTAGTCAGCTCACTGTTTATTTCTTCATTAATCAAGCTAACTAGTTTATCCCTCAATACAGGTAAGCCCTGAGTAAAGCTATAATGTGTATAGCCATCAGTCATTGCTTTATTAGCCGCAGATATAACTACATCATGTGTTGCAAAATCAGGGTCTCCAGTTTGTAGCTTAACCACCTTCTTCCCTTCATGCTCCAATGTACGAGCGATATCAGCAAGTGCAACTGCAGCTGTTGGCTTAATAGTATCTATATTCACTATTGATATTCTATTTGAATCATTTCTTCTGCCTGTACACCAAGCTTGTAAGCTTCTTCTCGTGTTTCAGCACCCGTAATAATAAACCCTGAACGTTGTGTACCAACAGTAACAGGCTCTATGGTATCGCCTACCTTCTTGTAGAGTTCAAAATCTAAAACACCTTCTAATGCACTCACTTCATCTAATCCGCTTACTCTTTTCACGACACCGGGAGCAGGTGTAATAAAATGATAGTTACAACCTCTATTATACTTAGGTGTTAAACACTCTGGCTCATCACCTGCTAATATCCTAACAGTTTCTACAAACTCCTGAACACCTGTGGCATAAGTCACAATAGGTTCAGGCGTACCACCGCCACCACATCTTGCTCCAAGCTCAAATAAACAGAAACCATCCTTAGTTGTAGCCAACTCAACATGTGCAGCACCATGCTCTATACCTAATGCTTTTACAGCATCTACAATTACTTGCTTTAAATATTCAAGTCTTTGTCCGTTCACAACTGTAGGGTACAACACATTTTTGTCTACCCTATAAGGTAATGGTGTTTTTACTTTATCTGATACTGCTATAACGTGAGGTTCTCCTTTATGTATTAATACCTCAGCACTATGCTCGTATTCCGCAACGATGTATGACTCGACTAACGTAGTCTTATCTTCATAAAAGCTCTGTGTAAATATAATTGCATCTTCAAGCTCATCTTCTTTATTCACTACTATTACACCACGGCTTGCACCGCCTAAGCCATAAGCAGGTTTTAGTATACAAGGGTATCCTGTATAAGCTGCTCCTTTGTAAAACTCCTCACGCTCTTTAGCTAAAGTTACTCTCGGACAAGGAACCCCTTTCTCTATCCACCTCTTACGCATCTCCTCTTTATTAGTAGCCCAAATCATGGTCTGCTCACTAATACCGGGCAGCTCTAACTTACTAGCAACATAAGACGCGACTGGTACTCCTACATCATTAATAGGTATAATTCCTGAAACGTTATGGTCTTGAGCTATCTTAAGAACGCCTTCTTTATCTGCAATATCGCATGGATAACTTTTATCTGCTGCAGCAAAGCCTTCTGATTCCGGATTTCTATCCAATGCTATAACATAGTAACCAGCTTCTCTTGCGGCTTCTATACTTCTGAGATAATAGCGAGATGCTCCTAGAATAATAATTGATTTCACCTAGAGACTACTTTATTCTATTAGCAACTTCTTCTACCAGCTCTTCAGAAGCATTAATAATATCCTCCTTACAAACTTCAACAATCAGCCTTCTTGGGTCTACACCTTTAGCTTCAGCATATTTATTGATAACAGGTGTAAAACTAGAATGGAATTTTGCATACCCCGATAAGATACTATAAGAATCTACTTGCTTATAGCCATTCAATATAGGATCAACATATTGCTCTGCTATATCAAATAACTTATATATATCGAATCCTAAATCTATGCCCATACGTTCCATTACCAATAAGAATATCTCTGTAACGGTATTTCCTGCACTGCGTCCCATTCCTCTTAAGGATGTATCTATAACTCCAACGCCTAACTCTGCTGCCTTTACACTATTGCTTATAGCCAACCCTAAATTATTATGACCATGGAAACCGATTGTAGCATCAGTTCTGTCCTTTATTGCTTTTACACACCCTTCTACATCTACTGGCAACATTGCACCTGCGGAGTCTACGATACAAACAAGATCACTACCATACTTAGCTGCTTCTGCTGCCTTTATACCAACTTCATCATATCCTAAAGCATAGGTTTTCATAAAGTTTGCACATACATACATTCCTTTTTCTTTTGCTCGCTCTATGAATGGCGCTGCTTTTTGATACTCGTCGATATTAGCTCCTATCCTTATAAAGTCCATATTATAAGACGCAGCAAGATCTATATCTTCCATTCTACCGATACCAGGAATAAAAAACATCCCCCATTTACTATTCTTCACAGCTTCTGCAGAAGCCTCCATCCAATCAATATCAGAGCATACACCCGTCATATTCGGATATGAGGTTGCATTCATGCCCAATCCATGACCTACTTCTATGTACTTAATACCTACTTCATCAAGACCTTTTGCTATCTTAAATGTATCTTCTTTGGTAATCTGAAAGCTATTTACATAACTACCGTCACGAAGTGTTGTATCTAATATTTTAGGTTTATTCATCTCTTGATAATTACATGTTATCCTAATGTGTGGAATGAGCAACCTTGCTCTTCCATAAAGCGAAAGTTATCCTCTAAAGCATTCATGCTAAAAGCTAATAAAGAATGTGATCCTTTATTAGGTGCTAGCTCATAAGGGTGGGTTATTGTTATAGCTTTATCTGTTTTTATTTGTTCAAAAGCACGTATAAAATGCTCATGATGATATGCTGGGTTTACGTACCTTATTACGTTAGGTTCTGTATCTGTGTCCATTGGCAATAGCACAGTAGACATAGGAGCTTCAATTAATGATAATGCAGAGGTGCCCGCTATTCGATAATCCTCTAATGAAGGATGATACCATTCGTGTTTTGTAGAAGTCCAGTCTTTTACTGATAAATCCCATTTATAATTAGGTCTTGGTATTGCTGAAGAATCAAGCACAAAGCCCATTTTATCAACTAACTGTATTGTTTTATTGGTCTGGTACCCCCATCCCATCCGACAAATGTTCATGCCTTTATCTAATGCGATAGTACCATATTTACTGATTTCTTCAAGTATAGTTTGCTCATCAGTATTTTGAGCCAACTTATTTCCTACAGCAGTATATGAATGATGATGCCATCCTACTTTGTGGCCATTATTAATCAACCACTGTACCTTATCCTCGTGTTTATTATATAAAAAATCTGCACTGCCGTATAGGTTCTCTATTTGTCCATCTATCCTAATAAACCAAGTAGTCTTGATGTTAGGAAACTTCTTGAGTATCGATTTAATATTATCAAAGGATATATCGAGCTCATCAATATTAGAACCATCAATATAATTGACAAAATCAACATCAAATGTTAAGTATATAACTTTTACTTTGCCCAACCTTTAAAGTCTTGATACAAGTAAACACAAAATTCAAATAAGGGATAATCATGACGTAACATCACACACTTGGTTATACCTTTAGCTATTGAAAACAACCTTTCAGGGCTATAATAGAAAGCATCTTCACTACTTCTAAAATCTACATATTCAGTCAAAAAATCAATAGCAACACCTTTATTACTATACTCGTAACACTTCTCAAACATTTTTTGAGCAAACGTATAATTATCAGTATCACTTAGCTTTAAATTAAAGCTTGATGTGGAAACAATATAATCAAAACGATCTTCCATCTTATCTTCTAATATATCCAGCACTCTAAAGTCAACGTCGGGAAATCTTTCTTTAGCACCTTCTATTATTGTAGGATTAATATCAATACCAACATACTCAAAACCATCATCACCAAATGTACTACGTAAAAACTTGTATAAATCACCGAAACCACACCCCAGATCTAATATTTTATCTCCTTTCTGTATACCGCAATCCATCAAAACATGGAAACGCATATTTCTCCTCTCGTCACTACCAGAAGCTAAAGCCTCAATGGTATTTCCAAATTTTGCAATCCTTTTATTGTAACGTTCAATAATTCTTTCTTTATCTGAAAGGCTCATAACTAATGATTGTTTTTATTACTCCATCAATATCACTATCTGACATTGATGGATATATTGGGATTGAAATTGTTTCGTTTATTGTGCGCTCAGCATTGGGGAATTTTCTTGCCTCTGCAGGATTATGCAATAACGCATCTACTCCTTTTCTTACCGCAACGCCATTCGCTTGCGCATGTTGTTTGAAATGTTCAAAATCGACTTGTGTAGATGTAAGTAAAAAACGAAAATACATACTCTCCACTCTATTCTGTTGCTTTGTTAGTACCTGTGGTATTGCGTCTAAATATTGCTGTGCAATATTTTTTCTACGCTCCAATGCCATATCATATTTCTTCAGCTGAGTTAAACCCAACGCTGATTGCATATCTGACAATGGATTAGCTATTGATTTATTCTTATATAAAAAATCTAAATCTGATGCTAGTTCATTATTACTAGTACATATAGCACCTCCTTCTCCTGTTGTCAAACATTTAGTAGCATTAAATGAATAAACTGCAGCATCACCTACATGTCCTACATCTTTTGAAAAAGATTGACAGCAATCTTCAACTATTGGCAACCCGAATTGTTTAAACTGTTGTACATCACAATATATACCTAGTGGATGAACAACAATAATTGCCTTAGTTTTTTCTGAAACAACTTTAGATGTTTGCTCTGCAGTCATACACCACTCTTCACCAATATCACACAATATGGGATTTGCACCTGCATGGATAATTGCATCCTTAACATTCTTACAAACATAGGTTGGAAGTATCACTTCATCTCCCTCACCTATACCCAAAGCCTTAAGCACAACATAAATTGCTGTAGTACCATTAGACAAATGATATGCGTAATCAAAACCCAAATACGCACAAAGCTCATTTCTAAACTGCTTACATAACGTACTACTAGCAATAATGCCAGAGTTCAAACAATCATTAACCGCTTGAATATCATTTTGTGTTAGCCAAGGTTTAGAATGTGGTATCATTTAATTAAAACTGCTCATTGTTTAAGAAAATCTTACACCACCACTCAAAGTTCATAAACGACCATAGTAGTAGGCGATGATTGATATTTTTCTCGGTATGCTCTTTATAAATGTGCTCTATATATTCTGGGTTTATAAAATCTGCCGACACGGCTTTTTTACCCAGTAGTAGCTCCTTGATATATTGTGCATTTTCTCCACGATACCAGCTTGCATCTGGTGCCGAGAAGCCTTGTTTTTTTCTATTCACTATTTTCTCTGGCAAGAAGTCGGCCATAGCCTTACGCAGTACATTCTTACCATCATCAAACTCTTGGTATACTTTTCTCTTATCTCTATAATCGTTCTCGTCTAGCTTCTTCATATTTTGCAAATTGCCCAGCTTGTGTTTCACTGGTATTTGCTGTGCTAAGTTTACCAAGTCATTATCCAAAAATGGGAAACGCTCTTCTAAGCCATTTGCCATAGATAGCTTATCACCTACTAGCAATAACCCCGGTAAGAAGGTCTTTATTTCAAAGTATAAGCTATTCTCAATATGATGCTCAGGTGTATCGTACTGCAACTTATTGTTGAAAGTAAATACACGCTCAAAAACATTTCTTGGGTTAGCTATATCTATCTTCTTATAAGTATCTTCTGTGAATAGTTTTGGCTTATCATCATCAGGAACTAAACGCTGCCAAAAACCATAATAGCTATCAAAGAATTCTGGCTGGTTAAGCGAACGAAATACTCTATAATACCGCCAAGGATAACCGCCATATAATTCATCTCCACCCGTACCTTGCAAACATACTTTCACAAACTTAGACGCCAACCTGCTAATGTAATAGTTAGGATAGCTCATCCCCACACGCAGATCTTCCAAGTGCCATACCAAACGCGGTAAAGACCAACTTAAATCTCCTGCATTAATCACTTGCTCATAGTGTTCGGTCTTGAAATGATTGGCCATCAACTCCGCATCTCTACGCTCATCATAATTGGCTTCAACACCTGTCACCTCAGACATATCAAAACCAGCAGTAAATGTCGCCAATCTATCTACATGGTTTGATGCCAAAGCAGTAATAGAACCAGAATCCATACCACCTGACAAATAAGAACCAACAGGCACATCAGATACCATTTGTCTGGTTACCGCTTTTTCAAACCTAGACTTAGTGAGGTCTAAAGCATCCTCAAAGCTCATATTATTATCTGCCTTGGTGAAATCATAATCCCACCAAGAATGGTGTAACACACCCGTAGAATCTGAAGATATCTTCACAGTATTCGCAGGTGGCAACATAGTCACGCCTTTGAATAGGGTATTATACGTGAAGACGTTCTGAAATGTAAAATACTGGTTCAGTGCATCATGGTCAACATCTACCTTGTAATCAGGATGAGCCACAATAGCTTTTATCTCTGAGCCAAATACCAATGTCTTACCATTGAACCAGTAATACAATGGTTTTATACCAAACCTATCTCTACTTAAATAAAGAGTCTCTTCTTTTTTATTCCATGCTGCGATAGCAAACATACCATTCAGTCGCTCGAAAAACGCTGGTCCGTATGCTGCAAGCCCTTCTACAATTACTTCTGTATCTGTACGAGACACAAAGGAATGTCCTTTAGACTTAAGCTCTTGTTTCAGATCCATGAAGTTGTAGATACAGCCATTGAAAACCACAACCCATTCATCATTTTTTGATGTCATAGGTTGATTGCCAAGTGCTGATGTATCTATGATCGCAAGGCGTCTATGAGCAAGACCTATTTGGTCGTGCACATAAAATCCTTCACCATCAGGACCTCTGTGAGCTATTTTATCAGCCATCTTCTGTACCTGCTTTAGCGATACAGAAGCTCTATTTAAATTATATATACCGGCAATGCCGCACATAGTTTACTATAGTCCTTTTATAAGGTTAACCACATAGTGGTAATCTTCTTCTACCATCTTATTATGCAATGGTATAGACATTGAGTACTCATTAGCAGCATATGCACCCGGGAAGTCTTCAGGCTTGATGTCAAAAGTCTTTGAGTAGAAACCTAACATATGTACTGCATGCGTACCAGGGCGTGTACTTACACCTTCTGCTTGTAGATACTCCATTATCTCATTACGAGTCTTAGGAGCCTTGCTCTCATCTATGAATAATACATAAGACTGCCATCCGTGCTTATATCTATCGCTGTATTCAGGCGTACGTATCCAATCAATATCTCTGAACTGATCATGATAGAACTGTGCCCATTTAGAACGTTCGTCGATGAATGTATCTAACTTTTGTATCTGCACAACACCTACTGCACCTTGCAGGTCTGTCATACGGTAGTTATAACCTACCATGTCAAACTCAGGCAATATATAAGGACGCGGTCCTTTATGTCTTTGTTCTTCAGATATTGATGCACCATGGTTACGTAGTTTGTTCAACCTATCTGCTAGTTCATCGTCATTTGTAGTCAGCATACCGCCCTCACCTGTGGTGACAGACTTACGCGGGTGGAAAGAGAAACAACCTATATCACCCAAGCTACCAGCTGGGTTACCTTCCAAAGCAGAACCAGCAGCACAAGCACCATCCTCTACAATTTTAAGGTCTGGCGCTATTTCTTTTATCTTATCTACGTCAGCACAAAGACCAAATAGGTGAACTGGGATAATCGCTTTTGTCTTATCTGTCAGTTTACTCTTTAGTTGCTCAGTATCAATATTGAAAGTAACTGGGTCTATATCAATAAACACAGGTGTTGCACCACAGTACATTACTGCATTAGCAGTAGATACCCATGTAAATGCAGGAACAATTACCTCATCCCCCTCTTTCACTCCTAGTGCTACCAAAGCCAAATGCAACGCTGTAGTACAACTAGTAACTGCTAGGGCATGCTTTACATTATGCCTTTTTGCAAACAAGTCTTCAAACTCTTTCACCTTTGGGCCTTGCGTTATCCATCCACTGAATATTGGCTCTTTTAAAGCTTCCCATTCTTCTTGCCCTGTCATTGGCAGGGATATCGGTATATTTCTTTTAGTAGTTGTATCCACTGTATCGATCTTTAAAAATTAGTTAGATAGCGCTTCGGTAACCTTAGTTGCATCACGCCAATCTATAAGCTTTAGCAAACCATCTTCCAAAGAATATTTGTATTTGAAACCAAGTTCTTCTTCCGCTTTCTTACGAGAACCGATACGGTTTTTCACCAACGCGCGAGCATCATCCTCACTATAAGGCTTGTATTGCACTTCCAAGCTAGAATCTTTAAGCCTCAATATTGTGTTACAAAGCTCTTTAATTGTGGTCTGCACCTCCGTACCCACATTGTAGAAACCATAGTCTACATCTGATATTAATGCCTGAACATTACATCTTGCTACGTCTTCTACATATATAAAGTCGTATGCTTGTGAGCCATCACCGTTAATAACCGGCTGTTCATTAGCATCAATCTTGTTCAGCATTATAGGTACTACTCCGCTGTACACAGCGTGTTGGTCTTGCCCTGGTCCGTATACGTTCATATAGCGCAAGCCTACTACCTTCAAGCCATATCGGTCGTTGAAAGCAGTACACATTGCCTCTCCCGATATCTTAGTAGCTCCGTAAAAATTCTGATTATTGAATGGGTGGCTCTCTGTCATCGGCACTTCTACAGCATCTCCGTATACTGAAGCCGACGATGAATAGATCAGTTTCTTGACATTATGCTTCACACACGCTTCTAGTACATTGAAGGTACCGCCAATATTCACATCAAATGCTGTACGAGGGAAGTCCTTACAATGCAACAGCCACATTGCCGCAAGATGAAATACGTAATCAACACCTTCAAAAGCCTTATCTAATATATCCGTCTCTCTTACATCTCCACCAAAAGGATATACACTACAACGATCATCTTTTAGACAATCTTCAATGTTATCATATTTACCACGAGTAAAGTTATCGTATATCGCTACTTCTTTTATATCGTGCTTTAATAGTTCTCTTACTACAAAGCCACCTATAAAACCGGCACCACCTATTACTAATACTCTTGAGCCTTTAAGTTCCATTTTAATATGATTTTTTACGGATTTACTTTTTTATTGACTTGACCGACTGTATCGGCAATTTTGCTATCAAGTTCATACCTAGTGAATGTAAGTGCAGTACTGCTGTGTTCCCCTCTACTCTAATCACCTTACCTTCCGACTCTATTAGCGGACCTTCTTGCACTTGTACTGTTTCTCCTTTCTTCAGCTCTACATTCAGCTCCGCATCTCTGTACTGTGTTAAGAAATCCTGTATTGCTTTTATCTCGGTTTCCCTTACCACACCCGGCTTGCCATTCCACCACAAGAACTTAACCGCACCGTTCAACTCTAATACGGGGATGCTATCTTTCTTATAATCATCAAGCCTAACAAAGATGTAAGACGTAAATACAGGAATTTGTACTTTTTTCTTCCTATCACTCCACTGCTTCACCTCTTCTTTTATGGGGCAATACACTTCAACCCCCATATCAGCCAATGTAGTAGCTACCTTCTTTTCGTTTCTTGGCTTTGTGTAAAGTACATACCAAGTCATACTACACATTATTTTCCCAAAGCAACAAATAACGGTCTGTCTCTTTATCTACTGGCTGTTGACCTTCCCACTCTTGCTTCGTATATGTGATATAACGAAGTTTTTTATTGATCATCTTTTCAGCCTTTGCTATAAGACCAACCAAATATTCCTTATCTATATCTCCTACAAACACAAGATCAATGATACCACTGTCATTACCCTTAGCATAATCGCCGGTCATGTAGACCTTTTGCAGTTTGCCTAATCTATTTATGATCACCTCTATGATCCTATCAACACCAATATATTTCAATAATAGACTTCTGATATCCTTAAATAAAGGATGACCGTCATTAGCCTTATAAACTTTCTTATTACCCTTATTCTCAGACACCAACATATCAGCATCTTCAAATCGATTCAGCTCCACACGAATTGCATTGGTACTCTCGTTAAACTCATCAGACAAACCTCTTAAATAAGCTGAGGTGCCCGGATTTAAGAATAATCTTAGCAATAACTTGATACGCGTTCGTGAAGATATTAGCGTTTCTAACATTCTTAGTTGTTGTAAATAGAAACCGTTAGGTAGAGATAAAAGGGTATAAGCACGGCTTCGCCTCAGTGAGTCCCATAAAAAAGACTGCACACAGAACGAGTAATTTTTTTACTCATTCTGTGTGCAAATCTATGAATATTATATTCTAAACAAAACCCTATTACATGACTAAATCTTTAACTGATTGATTTACATGACAAAAATTACAATGCAAGTTTTTTAACATCCTCTTGAGCTTGCTCAAAATCTTGATGTTTACCCACATCCAACCAGTATCCAAGTATTGGAAAAGAGATCAGTTTTTTGCCTTGTTCTATTAACTTATCCATAAGGTCAGTGACATTGTAGAACTCGTTATGAGGAACAAGTGACAGTAGTTCTTTCTTAATGATATATATACCTGCGTTAGAATAGTATGTATAGCGAGGCTTTTCTTTTAGTGCGTTCACAAAGTTTCCGTTATCTACCTCCATTACACCGTATGGAACATCTACCTGATAGCTAGTAGTTGCTACTGCCATATCTGCACCTGACCTTAAGAAGGTCTGGAAGAAACCGTTATAGTCAATGTCAGTAAGTATATCGGAGTTCATGACCATTATATAATCGTGCTCTAAGTTCTCTACCAGCTTTACTGAGCCTAATGTACCTAAAGGTCTATCTTCATGCACATATTTTACAGACACACCTTTATCTGAGCCATCCTTGAAATAGTCTTTTATCTTATCTGCCAGATAGTTCACACTGATGTAAATATTCTTGATACCATACTTTGTCAGTCTATCAATATTGTGTTCGATGATCGGCTTATCGCCCACATGCAACATAGGCTTAGGGGTATCCTTAGTAAGCGGCATAAGGCGTGTACCCTTTCCTCCAGCCATAATAAACACGTCTGCAGGAACCACAGATTCTATTGTCTGAAGGTTCAGCACCTTTACAACCTGCTTATTATTATTTACTATTGGAATAATAAGAAAGTTCTTCTTACGGAGAGTATTGATATCAGTAGTGTGTAAGTCTTCTTCTTTTATATATAGTGGGTCTGACTGAAGATAGTCGACCAAAGCGTTATCAAAAGTCAAACCTTTAATGAAACCACGACGAAGATCACCATCGGTCAATGAGCCAATTAGTGTCCTATCTCCATCAACAACTAGTAATATTGGATTTAGCTTAAGGTCATCAAGCTTGATGAGCGCATCTCTAACGGTTTCATGCTGGTATATGATATGTTTTTGTTCATTAGGTTTCATTGGAGTGTTGTGTTTTGTGTGTTTTTTAAAAATTCTGTTTGCAATATAATAC
>CAZPDA010000050.1:0-16358 GCA_964585115.1 uncultured Flavipsychrobacter sp. | reverse complement strand
CGTTGTATACCTCTGGATAACGAGCTGGAAGATGGTGTATGTATACTAAGCGGCAAGCCATCTAAACAAAGAGTACTTTTTGCTAAAGCATACTAAAAAATAGAATCAAATCAACTAAATAACTATGTCACTATCTGATTACTTAAATCAACAGAATGAACCAAAACTAGAGATAGACGATTCAACAAAAAACTACATGCTTCAGTGTGCAAAATGGAGTAAGTTTTTAAGTATTGTTGGCTTTGTGTTTTTAGCTCTTGGCGGGATTATTGTTTTTTTCGCTTTGTTAGTCAATGCTTATGATTTTTCTAAAGCTTTTAGCTCTAATGTATTGCCCATCTGGTTTTGGTTTATTTATATTAGTTTTCTTATTGCATGCTTCGTGGTTGGGTTTTATGTAACTCTTGCTATGTTCAAGTTTGCTACATCATTAAAGATAGCAGTACAACACAATGATTCAGATCATCTAAATGATTCATTTAGAAATTTGAAGAATTACTTTAAAGTAAATGGTGTGTTTGTAATCATATTCCTGTCTATCTATGCATTAATGTTGATTATAGGAGTTGTTGTTGCTTTATCTTCTTTATAAAAAAGTTTCTTTACACAATAAAAAAGCGAGCCGATAGGCTCGCTTTTTTATTGATAAATACTTTCTATTCTATGTGCATAGTTAGCTTCAATCACCTTCCGTTTTATTTTGATGCTCGGTGTTAGCTCCCCGCTATCTACTGTCCACTCGTTTGGCAGCAGCACAAACTTCTTGATCTGTTCAGGGTGACTAAAGTGTTCGTTGTATTTTTCTATTTGTTTGTGAACAAGGTCTATTACTACATCATTAATAGCTAGCTCCTCATCTGTGCCTTCTACGTGTTTGTCATGGTCTGCCAACCATTTACGTACATTAGGGAATGATGGGACGATCAATGCACTAACAAACTTTCTGTTTGCACCTACCACTATTATCTGCTCAATGAAAGGACTTTCTTTCATCTTATTCTCTACTACTTGCGGAGCTACATATTTACCACCAGAGGTTTTAAATATCTCTTTCTTACGGTCAGTTATCTTTAAGAATTTTCCTTCCTCCCATACACCTATGTCGCCTGTTTTGAACCAACCATCCTCGCTCAATACTTGGCGGGTAAGTTCTGGTTGCTTGTAATAACCCAGCATAACATTCGGTCCTTTACACATTATCTCTCCATCGTCTGCTATCTTCACCGATACGTTTCTGATAATAGGCCCTACAGTACCTATACGTCTATTCTCAGATTCAAAGAGGTTTACGGATACTACAGGAGATGTCTCCGTTAGTCCATAGCCCTCCATTATAGTAATGCCAGCGGCTGTAAAGACCCTTATTAATCTTGGTTGGCAAGGTGCTGAGCCTGATACGATAGCTTTTACATTATCCCCCAGTGCAGCACGCCATTTGCTGAATATTAGTTTATTGGCAATTTTTAATTGTAAACGATACCACCAGCTGCCCGGCTTTGCATTATCATACCTGTCTCCTAATGACAGTGCCCAGAAGAACAACATCCTTTTGATGCCTTTTAGTTCCATGCCTGTAGCTAGTATCTTTTCATATACTTTTTCTAGCAGGCGTGGCACGGTGGTGAACACGAATGGTTTTACTTCTTTTAGGTTGTCGCCTATAGTGTCCATACTCTCGGCATAGTATATGGGTATACCTGCGTTCAAGAATATATAGCTTACCATCCGCTCAAAGATGTGATTAAGAGGCAGGAAGCTAAGTGCAGGTTTGCCTTTTTCTGCAAAGGTAAATACAGGCATACAGTCAATGACGTTACTCACAATGTTGCTATGTAGTAGCATTACGCCTTTGGGCTTGCCTGTAGTGCCCGATGTATAGATGATGGTTGCCAGCGTGTCTCCTGTTATCCTGTCTATTATGCTTTGGTCAGGACTTAAGTTCAGGTCTATCAACTCTTGCCAGTTCTTTACACCTTCTATTTTGTCAAAGCTATAGATGTGTTTCAGCATCGGTACTTTGTCAAAGGCAGGTTTAAAGCGGTCGTATATCTCCTTATCTGATATGAATATGATACGTACCCCGGCATCATTCAGTATATACTCCATGTCGTCTACACTAATGGTCGGGTAGAGCGGAGTAAGCACCGCTCCTGTTTTCTGCACTGCCAGGTCGGTCATTATCCATTCAGGACGGTTGGGAGATACTATTGCTATCTTTTCCTGATGCTCAGGAGTAAGGTTTTGGTTGGCTATATCTAAGGTCAATAGCCCTCCACAAAGTTTGTTAGCTGTATTAACGGATGTCTGAGTACTATACTTGCGCCATGAGCCTTGCTCTTTCGCGGCAAGAAGGTCGGCATTCGGTTCTTCCTTTGCCCTAAGATCGGTTATATCAAAAAGACGTGTGATCATGCCTTATAAATATACTGAATTTTGGAATTGAAAGACAGGGCTTTTTTTAGTCATCTGTTTCATTACTTTTGAAAACGGTAATTTTTAACGTTACATTATACAGGATAAAACATTTTTACATTAAATGAGACTCAGCCTTAACCGTGTTGTTCCTTTACCGCTGAAAGACAAGGTGAATGCCTATAACTCTTGGGTGTGGAATCAAGAGCTTAACTTCAATAAGGGTGAGCAGGTTTTCATTCAAGCACCATCGGGCACGGGTAAAACAACTTTGGTACATCTGCTATACGGCTTACGTAGCGACTATGATGGCAAGATAAACTGGAGTGCTTACCGTATGGATAACATCAAGCCTGAACAGTTATCTCAATTAAGAGCGACGTCCATTAGTGTCGTATTTCAAGACCTTCGCCTTTTTCCTGAGCTTACTGCATGGGAGAACATAGAGATAAAAAGAAGACTTACTAATGTTGTAACGGAATTTGACGCGGAGCAATGGCTGGGTAGGCTAGGACTTGATGGTAAGCTGCATATGCGTGCTGCTACTATGTCTTATGGTGAGCAACAGCGCGTGGCAATAGTAAGGGCATTGGTGCAACCTTTCGAATGGTTGCTATTGGACGAGCCATTTAGCCACTTAGATAATTTCAATAAACAAAAAGCTATAGCGCTTATAAAAGAGGTGTTGGAAACAACTAAAGGAGGACTGATATTGGCAGACCTTGAAGACAATGACTTTTTCCCGTATACAACTAAACTGCTGCTGTGAAGAATACCAAGCAAGAAAAACTACTACGTAAGTTAATACTGGGCAGGCGCAGCAACAACAGGTTGTGGATGGCTCTAGTTGCAGTGTTCACAGGTACGGTATTGCTGCTGCTATCCGTAATGATATGGTGGAACTTCAAGGAAGTGCTACAGGGGAAGAATGATAGCGATAGCCTGGGGAGTACTTTTCTTACCATCAGCAAAGAGGTGACTGATGAGAATATGGGTAAACCACGTACCACATTGTTTACCTACACGGAGATAGATGCATTGAACAGCTTGCCGCAAGTAAAGGATGTAGGTGTGCTAACCTCCAATCGTTTCCCCGTGTATGCTACACTTAGTGCACGCTTAGGATTTTCTACAGAGATGTTTTTAGAGGCGGTGCCAGATAGGTTTATAGATAGTAAACCTATAGACTGGGCTTGGCAACCGGGTAGTACTCGTGTGCCTATTATTATCTCTTCAGACTTTTTGAACCTATACAACTATGGCTTTGCTTTAAGTCAGGGACTACCACAGTTGTCTAAAAGCTCTATCAAGGCATTAGCTTTTGACTTAGTAATAGGTAAGGGGGCAAATGCAGAGATATTTACTGCAAATGTGGTGGGCTTTTCTGATAGGATAAGCTCTGTGCTGGTGCCGCAATCATTTATAGATTATGGTAACCAAAAGTTGGCTCCCGAAATGGTGACCATGCCATCAAGGCTTATTGTGAAGGTAAGCGACCCCTCAAACGAACAGTTTGTCAAATTCCTTTCATCAAGAAACTATACAACCAACTCAGAACTACTTAGGTGGAACAAGCTACGTAGGGTAGTAGATGCGGTTAGTTCTGCAACAGGCTTGTTAGCCATATTGCTAATGGCTATTGGTGCTATGGTGTTTATACTATTCATAGAGCTAACTGTAGCACGTGCACAAGAGTCGTTGAAGCTATTATTAACATTAGGTTACAGTCCACGCTATTTAAGCGTTTTTATGCTTAAACGGTTCATCCCTTTGTTGATAGTTGTGCTGATGCTATCAGGTGTAGTAGCTATTGTAGCGCAGCAGCAGGCATCTGTATGGGTGAAGAGTATGGAGCTACAAATAGCAGAGTTTCCAGGCTGGCCGGTATGGTTAGCATTAGTGGTAAGTATTGCGATACTTGTACTTTTTGTAAGCCGCGCCGTAATGGTATCTATCAGAAAGAAGTAGTTGGTTTAGCCGTACTTTTCTATCAATGTGTTTACCGTGTTACGGTTGCGCATGGTAGAGAATAGCTTTAGCTTCTGTTCCATTACTTTATTGGTGAGCTTTGTTTTGCCTTTGTTTTTATAGCATAGATAGTATAGCTCTTTGCCTATAATAGTACATTCTTCTATGTCATTATTGTATGCATACAAAGCTTGTACAGCGTCTTCCGTCGGCTCTTCTGACAAGAATCCAGTATATATACCTACGGTCTTATCTACTGTAATGTGTTGGTAAGGCTCACGTTCAGCTATTTCTTTTAGCTCATCCATTGTGCGTACTATCACTTCTACTTCAAAACCCAGAGCATCGTGCAGCCCTTGCTCTATCTTCTTAGCTATATGCTCATTCTTGGCTTTGCGAGTATCAAATACCACATTGCCACTTTGTATATAAGTAGCTACCTCTCCATAACCCATATCAGAGAATATCTCTCTTAGTCGCTCCATTTTGATGATACGATGACCGCTTACGTTAATAGCCCGTAAAAACGCTATATACTTTGCCATATTAAGCTAGTTTGTCTTTTCTATTGTCGATAAATCGTACTTGCTTCCTACTACCTTCAGGGAACTGTATTTGCCTCATCTCAGAGCCCGAGTGGAAATGTAATAATGGTGCTACCCTCAGTTTCGATTGTAATAACGGTCTTAGCTTCTGCTCACAATCATCTACAGGTAGCGGAGTGTGTATATGTAGCATCAGCTCGTCCGTTCCCAGTTCATTGGTAAATACCTCTACTGTATATTCTTTTACAAATGCTACGTCGTTCAATATATCGAATATAGCGGGTGGGTATAGTGTAGTGCCTTTGTACTTTATCATTTGCTGCTTTCTGCCAAGCACTGGCGATAGCCTTTTTGACGTTCTGCCACAGCTACAAGGCTCTTCGTAATAAGCACAGATATCTCCTGTTCTGTAGCGTAGTAGTGGCATACCTTCTACACCAAGCGTCGTAATGGTCACTTCTCCATATGCTCCTGCAGGTAGTTGGTTGCCTTCATCATCTAATACCTCAAGTATTATCAGGTCGGGTATTTGGTGACCACCCTCACCAGCACCACATTCTGTAAATGCGGTTTGCATTTCTGTAGATGCATAGGTGCTATATAGCTTAATAGGCCATTGCTCTTTTATTTTTTGAGCCAATGGGTTTAGTTGAAAGTCTTTAGTTCGCAAACTTTCTCCTATACACACGGCTTTTGTTACAGGTGTTTTACTCAAGTCTATTTGGTGCTCATTAGCATATTCTATTAGCCTTAGTATGAAGGAGGGTACAGATACGATGCTATTTGTATTTAGCCTGTTTATGGTATTCCACTGAAGGTTGGGTAGCCCCGGCCCTGTGCGTGCTAGTGCTGCTCCAAGTTTTCTTATGCCGGAATAATAGGCCATGCCCGCCATAAACTGCCTATCCAGCGTCAACATCAATTGATAGATGTCTTCGGGTTTGCCATCCGCACATAGAAAAGACTGCTCCTCATTGTAAGCTAATCTTTGCAGGTCGTTCTCTGTAAGTGCTAAGGTTACAGGTCTACCAAGCGTGCCCGATGTAGCAGTATATTCTTTTATCTCACTATATGGAACGCATAGGAAGTCCATATTATACTCCTGCATGTCCGACTTGGATGTGGTAGGCAATAGTGTAAGGTCTTTTAGCGACTTTACTTTTGTTATATCTACATTATGTTCTGCAAATAGCTTTTGATAGAAAGGAGAATGGGCTTGCACATATTGTAGTAACCTGCTTAAGGCTTCCTGCTGATGCTGTTCTTGCACTGCAATGCTCTCGTACGCCAATTGGGGATTCTGCTTCAATATAAGGTGTTTTATAACTGCTAAAATAAAAGGTATTATGACTATAACCGTATTTCTAAATCTTATTTTTAATTATTCGGATAGCTATTATATCTTTGCGCATGGCTGCAAAATCTAAGTTCTACGGCGAAGGCCTTACTTTTGACGACGTATTATTAACGCCCGCGTATTCCGAAGTACTTCCACGCGAGGTGGATCTATCAACGCAACTTACTAAAGACATTAAGCTTAACATCCCTATGGTGTCCGCTGCTATGGATACTGTAACCGATGCTCCGCTTGCTATTGCACTAGCTCGTGAGGGTGGGATAGGAATGTTGCACAAGAACATGTCTATCGAAAAACAAGCTGAGCGCGTGCGCAAGGTGAAGAGAAGTGAGAGTGGTTTGATAGTAGACCCGATAACTCTTGCTCCTGATGCTACTGTTGGCGAAGCTGTTAAGCTGATGCGTGAGAACAAGATAGGTGGTATACCTATAGTAGAGAGTGACAATAAGTTGGTAGGTATACTTACCAATCGTGATATGCGCTTTGAGAAGAGCATGAAGAAAAAGGTAAGCTCTATAATGACGAGCGAGAATGTTGTGACCGCTCCTACCGGCACCAACATGGCCAAAGCGCAAAAGATATTAGAACAACATAAGATAGAAAAACTTCCGATAGTAGACCGTAAGGGTAAACTGATCGGTTTGATCACCTTCCGTGATATACTTCACCTTACTAGCCATCCTAATGCTTGTAAAGATGATATAGGACGTTTATTGGCTGGTGCTGCTGTAGGTATCACTAGCGATACACTAGAGCGTGTAGAAGCATTGCTTGGTGCAGGTGTTGATGTCATTACGCTGGATAGTGCGCATGGTCACTCTAAGGGTGTGATTGACATGGTGAAGTTGGTGAAGAAGACATTCAAGAAGCTCCCTGTGATCGCAGGAAACATTGCAACAGCTGACGGTGCTAAAGCTCTGGCAGATGCAGGTGCTGATGCGGTGAAAGTAGGTGTAGGTCCTGGTTCTATCTGTACTACACGTGTAGTGACAGGTGCAGGTGCTCCACAGCTTACAGCTATTATGGAGGCAACACAAGCACTTAAGCGTAGAAATATTCCTGTTATTGCTGATGGTGGTATTCGCTATACAGGTGATATGGTGAAAGCCATAGCCGCTGGTGCATCTTGTGTAATGGCAGGTTCTATATTTGCCGGTACTGAAGAAAGCCCTGGTGAGACCATCATTTACGAAGGACGTAAGTTCAAGTCTTATCGTGGTATGGGGTCTGTAGAGGCGATGCAAGAAGGTTCTAAAGACCGCTACTTCCAAGATATGGAGGCAGACGTGAAGAAGCTGGTGCCTGAAGGTATCGTAGGTAGAGTGCCATATAAAGGAACGCTGAACGAAGTGGTACAACAGTTTGTAGGTGGTCTTAGAGCAGGTATGGGTTACTGTGGTGCTAAAGATGTAAAGACATTACAGAACGAAGCACAGTTCATCCGTATTACTTCTGCTAGTATGGCAGAGAGTCATCCACACGATATTGTAATTACTAAAGAAGCGCCTAACTATAGTAGGTAGTTATCGCTTTGATACATAATTTAAAAAGCCACGCATTTGCGTGGCTTTTTAAATTATAATGTTGCTATTCAGTAGAACTAATCTTCCATGTCTTCTACATCGTCTTCCGATGCTATAGATGAGTTGGTAACGATATTATATATCGCATCTACTTGATGGTATATCTTATTGCTGAATTTATTACCTAGCACTATGACTGTGAAGTTGTCGCCAATATTACGATGGAAAACAGTGTTGTTACCATGCCACCATCCGTTATGATAGATGATCTTACCACCGTCAGGATAGCAAAGCATACGCCAGCCTAAGCCATAGTTCCTGATCCCTTCTTTCTCAAAAGAACAAGGACCGTAGGCCATTTCCAAGGTCTCTTGGCTTAGCAGTTTATTGTCGTAGAAAGACTGGTCCCATTTATACATATCATCTACTGTACTGTAGATACCTTTATCACCATTAGTGCCATCAGCAAACATGTCAGGGTATGGTACCCAGTTAGAACGGTAGCTTATCGTAGCAGACTTTGGCAAGCCCCATGCAGGATCGTACACGAAGGTATTGTACATCCCTAATGGTTCAAATACATACTTACCCATGAAGTCTCTATAAGACATCTCTGTTACTTCTTCTATTACACGGCTAAGAACCAGATAGTTTGTGTTGCAATACTTGAAGCGAGTATCCGGAGTGAACATTAATCTAGGCTTATGTTTAGCCATCATAGCTACTACCTCTTCGCTAGAGCTAGGTGTACGAGTATCTTTATTATAAACTGAATACCACTTCAAATAATCAGGCAGCCCCGACCTGTGGTTCAGGAGCATTTTAACCGTGATGTTCTTATAAGGGAAGTTTGGTAAGTAGGTTGTTACAGGTTTATTGATGTCTAAATACTTATGCTGATATAAGTAGAGTACAGCAGTAGCTGTAAATGTTTTAGAGATAGATGCAAGCTGTACAGCAGAGTTGGGCGTTAGTTTCCTTTTGGTCTTATAGTTGGCATAGCCAAAGTAACGCTTGTATAGCACCTTGCCTTTATAGCCAATAAGTACACTGCCGTTGAACCCATAACGAGTTTGCACTTTGTAGAATGAATCCAAACGGTGTATCATCTGTTTGAACTCTTTAGAGCTTGTATCGCTATTGTATATCTGAACAGTGCCGAAGCGTTTGTTGTCGTCAGAAGACTTCGCCTCTAGTCCTTTTGTAGATAATAAAAGGACCAATGCCGATAGTATCGACAAATAAGTTGTTGTGAATAATGGTTGTCTTTTTCGCATCATAACCTTGTATATAACTTCTCCTCTACTTACAAATATCCTATGCTCTTTATATACGGTTAAGTGTTTAACTCAACTTTAACAAAGTTAATAACGTCATCCATAAATTCATAATAACATTGCGTCAGCTGATGGTAATGCGTAATGAAGGTACGGTAGGCCATATCAGGCGGTGGCATGTATTTTGCTCTTCGGCTCAAGCCTTTGAATGCCTTTTCCATCCCCTTCACTTGACGGTAGTTATATAACCAATTATCGGTGGTCATGTATGTGTATACACGGGTGAACATATCTGTGAAGTAGGGTTGGTGTTCTCCTAGTTGTTGATACACGTTTTGCGCAAAGTCTTGCAATGCTTCTTCTGATACGAAATGCTTAGGGTCGTTGGCTAGAAAGTGGTCGTATAGAATATCTATGATAGGTCCTGAATATAGACCATATGTTTCTCTGAACCATACTTTAGCTCTAGCCGATGCGGGATGATGGTCTGCAAATTCATCTATCTTTCTGTGTAGTAGTATTCCCTTCTGTATCTTTTCAGGGTACTGCTCTAAAGCGGCCTTGCCTTTTACAAAGTCGCCCATCATATTACCCGTCAATATTTCTGCATCACCAAAGGAAAGGAATGCATGCCCTAAAAAATTCATAACGCTAATCTACTACAACTGCATTATTCTACTCATTTTTTGTGATAATACCTCCATATCATAATGCATTGCTTTCAGTTCAAGTGTTAGTTTTTCAAGATAGATAAGCTGTAGGTCAGATAGCTCAAATGGTGTATACATATCTTCATCTGCAATGAATAGCTGTACCTTCTTCTCCTTGTCCAAACTCTTTAGCAGTGCTATGTTCTTATTGAACCATAGCAGACATTCGTTGATACGCTCTTGATGTTGAGAAGCTGTTTTACTTACGGTCTCTAAATGCTTATCATCTTGTTCCAGTCTTATGTTATTCAGCTCTCGCGTCACACGGATATTGTGGGTGATGACATAGAAGAATATCGCATAAGGTCTTTTTCTGAAACCTGGTTCGTGCATATATCTACTAAAGGAGTCGAACACGTTACTGTTACCTGTTTCTGATAGTCTTTTATAGCGCGTCCAGCCTTCATCGTGCTCTACAGGGTAGAAGGTCGCAAGAAAGTATCTGTAGTTATTTTCAATAGCAGATGCCAACAGCTTAGGCATTGAAACTTTATCGCTATGCGGCAGCAAAGCAAACCCCGCTATAATAGCAAGCAGAGCACCGCCTGCGGTTGCCACTGCACGTGTGATGATGAGCTGATTGTCTATTGTATCACTTATGTTGAAGAGTAGTACAAGGTTGAGTGTAATGAAGAAAACAGATATTGCGTAACGTTTTCTGATGTATACTATCATGAGTATACTACTTAGCAGTAGTAGGAATTCCTTCACCTCCAATGGCATCGGTAGGTGTAGTATCAGCCCACCTGCAACGCCACCAAGTATAGTGCCTATTATACGGTCTGTAGCCTTCTTTATCGTAGCTCTGATATAGGTCTGTATCACTATCATCATAGTGAACGGTATCCAGTAGCCGTGGTCTATCTCAAAATAACGGTATGCCCACATGGCCAAGCCTGCGGCAATACCTGTACGTAGTGCATATTTGGTAGTAAAGCTGTTGAAGTTGAACAACAGCCTTATTTGTCTTACCCAATATTTAGGATGCAAGATGAAGAAGGTCTTTAGCAATGGATAGGTACGAACTACCAGCTTGTCATTGGTAATGTCCAGCACATTATTCGTTGCATTATCTAATAGCCGAACGGTGCGTTCGCTCAAGTGTATGAAGCGGAGTATAGCATCGCGCTCTTCTTGTTTTTCAGGCAGTGGGTACTCTTTAATTATCATCAATAGTTTCTCCAGTCTATTGATGCGGGAACGGAGTATCAAACCCTCCTCCTCTTTTAGTGTGGCGACATATACTGCCATGCGGTCTACTGTCTGCATCAGTGCACGCAGTATGGTGAATATCTTGATGCGTAGGGTGTCGTCCAAAGCGTTTATGCTTAAGCTAGATAACTCCTCGCTTATAGCTTGTATATGGCTGCCTACTAGTGCTGCAGACTTACGAATATGTGCTAGTTTATACTCTTGTGTGTCGCTTTCGTTAGCTTGGTCTGCCAGCTTTTCAAACTGTTCCAGAGAAAGGTCTATGGCATTGCGAACTGCTTGCTCTTTCAGATATATATCATGTTCGTTACTACGCACACCTTGCCCTTCCCATCCTCGTGATATTGTAACGGTAAGGTCTGAGATGGTCTTCCATATCACAGCTATGGTTCTGCGGTAGGGTTGCTGTGCGGGAATGAGTAGTGAGGCAAACAAGCTGGCTGCCATTATCCATATACCACCCAGTAGTGCCAGCCACATCCGTTCTTGTAGCTCGGGTAGGGTGTCAGTAGGAAAGGCATTATTGAATATGAAAATAACATAGACACTCAGGGAAAGCCCGCTACCACGGTCGCCCAAGTTCTTAAACAGGGCAGAGACAAACCCAACCACTACCATTAATCCAACACTGAACCAAATATTACCACCTGTTGTAGCCCCAAGAAATGTTGCCGCTAAAGAGAGAAATACACCACCTGCCAGTAAGCGTACTCGTTGTAGATAGTCTCCTTTCAGTCCTGCCCAGCAGATACATTCGGCGGTAAAGGCTATCCAGCTGGCAGCAGCTACATGACCGGTGTATAGCCCCCAGATAATAGGTATACTACTGGCTATAGCCATACGTAGTCCCCAGCTCCAAAGTGGCTCCATTGTTTCTCTGGTAGCCAACCGGTTCAGTTGTCTATATGGTTTTACTATGCGCACTGCTTATCCGTAAAGATAATCAACGCTGTAGCTGCTTGTCAACCAATGGCGTTATTTGTTTTGCTTTGATGATGCCTTCAAAGAAGTTACTGTAGTTCTTCTTCTTATAGCGTAGTACGGTAGCAGGTATAGAACCTTGCCAGCGTTGCTCTATTTTAGGAATGAATTCATTGGCATTGGTCTCATTCAGCCATATTACTTCCATGCTCAGGTCTTTCTTCTTTATGAACTTCTCTATCTTATTTGGGTAGTCTTTCTTGAAGTCAAGGCTTACCAAAAGCACTTTTACAGGCTTCCCTTTATAGCGTTTTTCTAGTTCTACAAATTCAGGTAGCTCTTTAATACATGGTCCGCACCAAGTAGCCCAGAAGTTCACTACATAAAAAGTGTCAGGGTGAGCATTGATACGTTTTGTAATATCCTCAGCCTTGTATGCAGGTATAGTTTGACTGTAACCTATTTGTGCACAAAATATTAAAGCAAATATGATAAGTAGCTTTTTCATTTTTAACGTTTAAGAATACAAAGGTATCACAACAGTAGTCCTTTGCCATATCCATTCTCTTAAAACAATGTTTAAATAATCCCGTTTTTTAGTCCTTTTGCATTAGGTTTGTTGCCTGTAAAACAGAACTGATACTTATGGACAAAGTAGCCTTACTGAAAAAGAAGCAAGAAGAGGCCATGCTTGGTGGCGGCGAAAGACGTATAGAAAGCCAGCACAAAAAAGGAAAACTTACCGCAAGAGAGCGTATACAGCTTTTGCTGGATGAGGGCTCTTTCGAAGAGATAGGAATGTTCGTAGCGCACCGAAGCAGAGACTTTGGTATGGATAAAGAAGTTTATTTGGGCGATGGTGTGGTTACCGGATATGGTACGATACACGGACGCTTGGTATATGTATTCTCGCAAGACTTCACTGTATTTGGTGGTAGCTTATCAGAAACGCACGCAGAGAAAATATGTAAGGTAATGGACCTTGCGTTGGAGAATGGTGCTCCAGTTATCGGTCTTAACGATAGTGGTGGTGCGCGTATACAAGAGGGCGTTGTTTCTCTTGGTGGTTATGCCGATATCTTCCATCGCAATGTTAAAGCATCAGGTGTCATCCCTCAGCTATCTGCTGTGATGGGGCCATGTGCAGGCGGTGCGGTTTACTCTCCTGCTATTACTGATTTCATCCTAATGGTTGAGAATACGTCTTATATGTTCGTAACAGGTCCTAACGTAGTGAAGACCGTTACGCATGAAGAGGTGACCAGTGAGGAGCTTGGTGGTGCGCAAACACATGCATCTAAGTCTGGTGTTACACACTTTGCTTGTGCTAATGAGGTAGAATGTATCGAGAACCTAAAGCAGATATTATCATACGTGCCGCAGAACTGTGAAGAAGATGCGCCTGTGTATGACTACGAGCTGGGTGATGAAAAAAGACCTACGCTAAACAATATCGTTCCTGAAAATCCTAACCAACCTTATGATATAAAAGAGGTGATAGAAGAAGTAGCAGATACTGATTCTTTCCTTGAAGTGCATAAGAACTATGCAGAGAATATCGTTGTAGGTTTTGCCAGAATTGGTGGACGTAGTGTGGGGGTAGTAGCGAACCAACCGGCAAGCTTAGCGGGTGTATTAGATATTGAGTCTAGCAGAAAAGGTGCACGTTTTGTGCGTTTCTGTGATGCCTTTAATGTGCCGTTGCTAGTGTTGGTAGATGTGCCGGGCTTCCTTCCTGGTACTGACCAGGAATGGCATGGTATCATTACCAATGGTGCAAAACTACTGTATGCACTAAGTGAAGCGACCGTTCCAAAAATAACGGTAATTACACGTAAGGCTTATGGTGGTGCATACGATGTGATGAACTCTAAACACATAGGTGCGGATATGAACTATGCTTGGCCTTCTGCCGAGATAGCAGTAATGGGTGCTAAGGGTGCGGCAGAGATAATCTTTAAGAAAGAGATAGCAGCGTCTGACGACCCTGAGGCTAAACTGAAAGAGAAAGAGCAAGAGTATATAGATAAGTTTGCTAACCCTTACGGCGCAGCTGCAAGAGGTTATATAGATGAGGTGATACTGCCTGAGCAGACCAGAGAGAAGCTGATAAAAGCTTACAAGATGTTGGAGAATAAGGTAGAGCAACGCCCTAAGCGTAAGCACGGGAATATTCCGCTATAAGCAACTATAATAATTGCATTTTGTTAAAGTACGGCTCATTTAGCCGTACTTTTGTATTTATAAGGTTTTGATACGATTACTAAGAAGATTTACCGATTGGGTGCTGTATACCAGCCTGTTTGCCGCTATGTGTTCAGTAGGGCTTAGCCTTGCTACAGAAAAGCTGGTTATTGGTTATTTGCCTACAAAGCCTACCATGCTTCATGTGTTCATCTTCTGTAGTACCTTGTTCGTTTACAATACACACTACCTCGTCAAGCGTTCTTCGGCTGAGGTGTCGGATAGATTTCAATGGTCGCAACACTATAAAGCTTGGCACTACCTATTTCTGACCATTGGCGTGCTGGGTTGTGGTATCAGTATCTTCTTTCTCTCGTTCAAGATATTATTGGCTTGTGTGGTGTTAGGAGTATTGTCATTTGCATATTCGCTACCATTGCTACCGTTCAAAGACAAGCGTAGACTAAAGGATTTTGGCTGGATAAAGATATTCGTACTTACAGGGGTATGGGCAATTGTAACCAGTGTGCTACCCATCATTTATTGGGATGCTTCATTGAGCGATTATATCTATGAGATATTGATACGCTTTGTGTTCATGTTCACCCTTTGTGTCGCCTTCGATATTCGTGATATGCAAACGGATATGGACAATGGCATAGCAACGCTACCTAATGTTATTGGTGTTAAGAATAGCTATATAGTAATGAGTGTGGCAATGATTCTATTCATCATCATGAGCTTTATACAGTACTTGCGCCATCCATCTATTGAGCGATTAATAGCGGAGATACTGGTAGCAGGCATCACAAAGCTGGCTATAGACTATGCTAAGAAACACCCCTCAGACCGCAATTATCTGGCTTTTGTAGATGGTATGATGCTATTATACGGTCTTTTGGTAATATTGTTGTGATGATGAGAGTAAAAGCAACACTTAAATTGTACAAAGGCCCGAATAAAAGACAAACACCTTTTTTGTCTGGGTACAGACCGTTGTTTCAGTTCTCAGATATGAAAACTTCTGGAAGTATATCTATTTGTAATGCTGAGCAGGTATTCCCAGGAGAAGAGTCAGTAGTTATAATAACATTCCTTAATGAGGTATACCTTACAGAGCAGCTTATTACTGGGGCGACATCTTTTTTCTATGAAGGGTCAGAGCCTTTAGGGGAGATTGTGATAATTGAGTGCTAATCAGTCAGCTAATATTATCTTTGCAAACTAGTTTTCAATATGGGACAGAATAAACTAAAACGCTTTCGCGCAATTGATGGGTATGATAATGTGTTGCAATACCCTGAAGATATACAAGGTAACTGGCATGAGTTCTTTGGTAATAAGAACCCGATAACGCTGGAGTTGGCTTGTGGAAAGGGCGAATATAGTGTAGGGCTTGGTCGCCAGCATAAGGATAGAAACTATGTGGGTGTAGATGTGAAGGGCAACCGTATCTATATAGGTGCTACACAGGCTAAGGAAGAAGGGCTTGATAATGTCGCGTTCTTGCGTACCCATATATTACAGATACACGACCACTTTGGCAAAGCTGAGGTAGATGAGATATGGATAATATTCCCTGACCCGTTCTTGCGTGAGAGTCGCGAAAAGAACCGTTTGACACACAAACGCTTTTTATATCGTTATCAGCAGATATTGAAGGAAGGAGGAACGGTAAACTTAAAAACAGACTCTAAGGAACTGTTTGACTATACACTAGAAGTGATAAAAGAAACAGGTTGTGAAATAAAGACCTGCATTACTGATATATACGGTAAAGGCTTAGCTACAGGACCACTGGCAATACAAACTTTCTATGAGGGGATGCACCTTGCAGACGGTAGGTTGATAAACTACGTTTCCTTTACTTTGCCAGACGAAGAAATAGAGATAGAAGACAGATACAAGTCGCATGAGTCAATTAAAAGAAGGGATTGATTATTACGTGAATGAGGATGATAGAGTGGTATTCACAGCAGAATATCATCTGAAGCGCGGTTATTGCTGTAGCCGCGGATGTAAACATTGCCCTTATGAGTATGAGAATGTGCCTGCTGTAAAACGCGCTCGCCTACTTGCCGAAAGAAAACAACGTGAAGAAGAAGGAAGACAATAAAGAAAGCATATACGACACGATATATGATGTGGTGCGTGCCGTCCCCAAAGGTCGCGTTACTACATATGGCGCGGTAGCAGCAGCGATAGGTGCAAGGTCGGGAGCTAGAATGGTAGGCTATGCTATGAATAGT
>CAZPDA010000049.1:0-16480 GCA_964585115.1 uncultured Flavipsychrobacter sp. | reverse complement strand
TAGTAATAGTATATTATACGGGCTGGTTCCTCTTTACGAATAGATCAAGGTAACGAGTACAGGTCCTCCAAATTTCATTTCTCATTAGTTCGCTCTGCGTCTTATAACTTGTGATAAAGTTCTGCGCTTCTTTGTCCAGTTCTCTTCCTAATAAATCCAAATGATCATTATAAGCATCATAAACTTCACTATCTGCCTGAATGCTGTAAACGGTAAACAATTCGGCAGAATGACGGTCAACTAATCTTTTTGCAATAGTGCGAAAACGCTCTATACGGTTGCGTTGCTGATTCCTCATATACGGCACATTATTATGGTATTCTACAAATAGTTAATAGCCTTATCGTAATAAGTGGGTAGTCGGTCGTAAGTTGTGGGTGCCGGTTAGTAAATAAGGTGTGGCGACGTTGTGTAAATAAATCTTATCCAGTCAAGAAACTATATCCAATACTCCTCTGTCATGTGTATGTAAATATAACTAATAGTTACAATATACACAATAGTAAATATGTGATTTTTTCTTTAACAGTATATGCCGTAAGGAATACTATGCTACAGTCTGTCCGTACATTTCTGCTTTAGCAGCTTTTACACGCTCGTCCTCTAAATAGTGGTCAAACTCCATATCTCTGTCTATCAATCCATTAGGAGTTATTTCCAATATACGATCAGCTACCGTTTGTGCTAGCTCATGATCTCGTGTAGTGAAGATTATATTTCCTTTGAAATCCTTCATACCGTTGTTCAGCGCTGTGATGCTCTCAAGATCCAAGTGGTTGGTAGGCTCGTCAAACATCAACAAGTTACCTTTTTGCATCATCATGCGGCTCATCATACAGCGCATTTTCTCACCACCGCTTAGTACTGAACACTTTTTCTGTGTTTCTTCTCCTGAGAATAGCATTCTACCTAAGAAACCACGTATGAATGTTTCGTCTTTTTCTTCTTCGTCAGAGAACTCTCTTAGCCAATCTACCAAGTTGTCAGTTTTACCTTCAAAAAACTTAGTATTATCAGCAGGCAGGTATGTTGGTGTAACCGTTACACCCCATTTGAAGCTACCTTCAAAGTCTTCGTCTACCCCTGCAAGTATCTCATAGAAAGCTGTGGTAGCCAAGCTGTTATCAGATAATACAGCTACCTTTTGTCCTCTTTTAAGGTCGAAGTTGATGTCTTTGAATAATACCTCACCGTTCAAGGTCTTTCCTAAGCCTTTCACCTCTAAGATCTGGTCTCCGGCTTCACGCACCATATTGTTGAAAAGAATAGCAGGATATTTACGGTTTGAGGCTTTCATGTCCTCAACATTTATCTTATCCAAAGCCTTTTTACGGCTAGTAGCTTGTTTCGATTTAGAAGCATTTGCGGAGAAACGAGCGATGAATTCCTTCAATTCTTTGATCTTATCTTCTGCTTTTCTATTCTGCTCGGTACGTTGTTTTAATAGTATTTGGCTAGACTCATACCAGAATGAGTAGTTACCCGTGAATATAGATATCTTACCGAAGTCAATATCTGCTACGTGCGTACATACGGTATCCAAGAAGTGACGATCGTGAGATACAACCAGTACTATCTTGTCGTAATCTGCAAGGAAGTTCTCCAACCAAGCGATGGTCTCCATGTCCAAGTCGTTGGTAGGCTCATCCAGTAGCAATATGTCAGGATTACCAAATATAGCTTGAGCCAATAGTACCCTTACTTTTTGGTTACCATCTAGCTCCTTCATCAATTTATTGTGGAACTCTTCTTTAATACCAAGGTTGCTAAGCAAAGTTGCTGCATCACTCTCAGCATTCCAGCCATCCATCTCGGCAAAAGTAGCCTCCAACTCCCCTGCTTTTAGTCCATCTTCTTCAGTAAAGTCTTCTTTTGCATAGATCGCATCTTTCTCCTTCATCACTTTATATAGCACATCGTTACCCATCATCACAGTCTCTAGTACCGGATACTCGTCAAACTCATAGTGATCCTGCTTCAACACACTCATGCGCTGATCCTTAGATATCTCAACCTTACCCGTAGTAGGATCAATATCACCTGCCAGTATCTTCAGGAAAGTTGATTTTCCTGCTCCATTGGCACCAATAATACCATAACAATTTCCCTCTGTAAAACGAATGTTTACGTCTTCAAACAATACACGTTTACCAAAACGAAGCGATAGATTACTAACTGATAACATATATAATATACTTACTCTATGTGAAAATGAGGTGCAAAGGTAGCAAATATTACATGTTAAGCCATAATATTTACTATATGAATAGCTTATGATTTAATAAACTCTTCTAAATGACCATCGACATAATTCAGGATATGCTCAATGGTATCCATATCATATTGTTCAAAGCGGTTGTCTATGTCCTCAAACTCTCTTAATTCGTCGTACAACTTAGCAAAATCCTCTACCGAATATTCCTTATCCAGTACTTCCCTATTCAGTACATATACTTTCAATACATCATCCATTACTTGAGCCATGTCATTAGCTCCGATATTCGTTAGCCACTCGGGCATTTGTGCCAGAAGTATCACATAGCCATTTTGTATCAACTGAATGAAACCTCCCTGCTTTACTTGTACACGTATATAGTCATAGGTCACCATTATCTGCTGTCCCTTAGATAGCTCGTCTACAAAGTTGAAGTCTTGCACCTTATACAGTTCCTCATGTATCGGCTGGCATAGCAGGTCGAATAATGCTTGTGTATCTCCTGCTGACTTAGTAGCATCATATTTTGCTTTATCTATATGTGGTAAAAACTTACTCGTCATGCCGCAAAATTATAGTAATTAAACGGAGGTAAAATACATGACAACAAGATTAAGTTTAGTAATTTAACCGCATGGAAAAGAAAGAACGTCCACCTGTATACTATAGTGAGTACTTACAACTAGATAAAATATTGAACGCACAAGCACCTGAAAGTGCGAAAGAAGGTATAAAAGCAGATGATGAGATGATGTTCATTATCATCCACCAAACCTACGAACTGTGGTTCAAGCAAATATTACATGAGCTATCTGTTATAAGAGATATCTTCAAACAAGACGAAATACCTAATAATTCTCCTGATATATATAATACAGTACACCGTATAAAAAGAGTGTGCTCCATATTAGACATTGCTGTAAGCCAAATGACGGTAATGGAAACAATGACCCCACTTGACTTCTTGGACTTCAGAGACCTATTGCGCCCTGCATCTGGTTTCCAGAGCATACAGTTCAAGATAATAGAAGCTACACTAGGTTTGAATTATCAGCATAGACATGGGCAGAACTACTATATATCTCAGCTGAATGAGCAGGATATAAAACGTGTAAAAGATGCTGAGGAGCAAGAGTCGTTACTTGTTCTGATAAACCGATGGCTGGAGCGTATGCCATTTGTAAAGGACAATACACAGTGGCCGGAAGAGCCGTTTTGGCAACAATACCGTAAAGTATATGAAGATAGCCTTCAAGATGTAGAGAAGAATAACCTTACGGTATTTGACCAGCTTTTCATGAATGATGCTGAATACCCTGATGACCGAAGGTTTAGTGCTGAGGCTAATAGAAGTGCATTGTTCATCATGCTATATAGAGACTACCCACTACTCCACCTTCCATATGAGCTTATTAGCAGCTTGCTAGAGATAGATGAAAAGCTGTCTATGTGGCGTCATAGACATATACATATGGTACAGCGTACAATTGGTAAGCGTGTAGGTACTGGTGGTAGTACTGGTGCAAATTATCTGCGAGCAGCAGCAGATAGCCATATTATATATAAAGAGTTAGCAGAGCTCACCTCTTTTCTTGTACCGCGTCATGTATTACCTTCGCTACCGTCAACAGTTGTAGACGGATTAAGTTATAACTAAGCGAAGCACGCAATACCCCTTATGTCTTTAGCAATTGAGATAAAAGATCTGCATAAGCAGTATAAAGGTTCATTTACCCCCGCTTTGGATGGGTTGTCTTTTCATGTAAAAGAGAATCAGATAATCGGGTTGCTTGGACCTAATGGTGCAGGCAAATCTACTACTATAAATATACTTTGCGGTCTTGTGCAGCAAGACTCAGGCAATGCTAGCATATTTGGTAAAGACTGCTTTGATGATACCGAAGACATAAGAGAACAGATAGGTATCGTTCCGCAGCAAATAGCTTTATTTCCCAACCTTTCGGCATGGGAGAACTTTAAGTACATAGGCAGGCTTTATGGTATTGAGGATAGCTTGATAAAAGATAGAGCACAGTCTTTACTAAAAAGGCTAGACCTGGATAAACATGCAGATAAAAGGATAAAGCGATATAGCGGCGGTATGAAACGACGAGCTAATGTAATTGCATCGCTACTCCATCAGCCTAAGTTAGTGATACTGGATGAGCCAACGGCTGGTGTTGATGTACAATCAAGAGCTATGATACTTCATTTTCTTAAAGAGTATCAGGAACATGGAAATACTATTCTCTATACATCGCACCATTTAGAAGAAGCAGAAAAGATTTGTGAAGAAGTAGTGATAATAGATGAAGGAAAATACATCATTAGTGGTACGCCTAAGAGCTTAATTGAAAAAACTCCTGAGTGTAAAAGACTTGAGGATGTATTCTTACATTATACAGGACATTCTGTTAGAGATTAATATATGAAGAAGGCATTAGCAACATTACTAAAAGAGTGGACACTGATACGTAGAGACGTAGCAGGCTTCATGCTATTGTTCTTGATGCCGGCAGTGCTGATAATAGTAATGGCTCTAGTGCAGGATGCTCCTTTTAAGGACTACCAAGAGATGAAGTTTGACCTATTGGTAGTGGATAATGATAAGGGTAAACTCTCTAAGGAGATATTAGCAGGACTAAGAGACGGTAAGAATTTTAAAATAGTAGATAGTATAGAAGGTAAACCATTGACTGAAGAGCAACTCAAAATGCTGCTTCAGGAAGGTGACTACCGCGTAGGAATAATAATACCTAAGGGAGCTACAGCAGAGGTAGTAAATGCGGCTAATATTGTAGCTAATAGCGTTTCTACAAAACTAGGACTAGGCTCACTACCCTCTCGTGAAGCTAGGGATAGCTCTTATGTTCGCATGTATTTTGACCCTGTAGCTAAGCCTACTTTTAGAATGTCCATCAGCTTTGCATTAGACAAGTACATAACCTTCTCTTGTAGTAACCTGTTAGTAGAACGCCTTTCTAAGCTTGGAAAGACCATGGCAGATGTGAGTCCAGATAAGGACTTTAAAGAGGTATTTAAAGGGATAGGCATAAAAGAGGAAGCCCTATCAGATAAAGGTGAATACAGTAAGTTTATCAACTCGGTACAGCACAACGTACCTGCTTGGGCTATATTTGGTATGTTCTTTATCGTAATACCTATTGCTGGCCATATGATAGGTGAGCGTGATGAAGGTAGTGCATTAAGAGTGGCATTGATACCTAGAGCCAGACGTTATGTTGCATTAGGCAAAATACTGTTCTATACACTCATTTGTACGGTTCAGTTCTTACTAATGTTTGCAATTGGAATATGGATATTACCACTGCTAGGCTTACCATCACTATATCTTGGAGTTAACTCATGGGTGTTGTTACCAATAGCTATCTCAATCGCATTTGCGTCTACTTCTTATGGTTATTTTGTAGGTACTATGTTCAAGACCACACATCAGGCCATGCCTTTTGGTGCCATTTCTATTGTCATATTATCCGCACTTGGAGGTATATGGGTTCCTGTAGATCTATTGCCTAGCGTTATGCAAAAGGTAGCTATGCTATCTCCGCTTAGGTGGGGGCTTGATGGCATTAACGCTATTATTCTGCGTAATGGAGGCATTCAAGATGTATGGTTGCATCTTGTTATACTTATCGGTTTTAGTGCAATACTATGGATGGTAAGTGTACTAAAAACAAGAAGGTCTTCTCAGTCTATTCAGTAGAATTAAACATCTATTTCTTTAACACAAATGTGAGGTTAGCCGTCATTTTTGCATTGTCATGCACCTCAAGTACTAGTTTATGCTTCTTTGCAAAAGACTCAATAAATGAGCGACTTAGGAAATGTAGGTCATTCTGTGTTTTATTGAATCTAAGTATCTTAGTAGAGAATAGCTCTGTAAGTTTAGTGCCTTTTATTCTGTCTTTCATTTCAGATACACCATCACGAATAATAAGCCTTCCTCCATCATTTAAAGCTGCTACACAGTTTTCAAGTAATGCTTCTTGTTGCTCAGGTAAAAGGTAGTGAAGTACATCGCTGATAATAATGCCATCACAAGGCTTTAGTGTTAATTGGGTAACATCTCCTTGCTCAAAGTTTATATGCTCCCCTTTTAAGAAGTTGCCTTGAGCAGTTTCTATTTTTTCAGTATCGTAATCAATACCTACAAAATGACGGTCTGGAGATGCCCAATGAAGCATATAGGTCATAAAGCCGTAGCCACAACCAAGGTCATAAAAGAACCCTTCTCGTGGCAGTAAGCCGTGGAAATCCTCATAGTTTTTCTCCAAGCTGGTTTTTACACGGCAATACCACTCTAGTACAGGACCTTTGTATGTATAGCTACGTAATAACTGCTCTCTGAAATATGATGGTGTTTCGTTGTGCCTTTTTACTTCTGCCAGCTCTTGCCTCATCCACCTACCCATATGTTTAGCTCTCTGGCTATAGTTCTCACCATAGGTATTATCGTCAGGTGAGACACGCTTATGAATATATACAGAGCAATGACCGTCTTTTAGTAAAAAGTCTCCCTTTTGCATGGTGTAGTGAATACCATGTAGTAATAGCGGTACTACATCCAGCTGTAACTGCTCCGCTATATAGAATGCTCCTTTATGGAAACGTTTAATCTTATCATCATAGCTACGAGTACCTTCGGGAAATACTACTACTGAATAGCCTCTATCAGTAAGGTCTTTTAGAGGTTCTATGCTATCCTCTGCCCCATCTGCTACGGGGTAATATTCACCCATCCGTACAACGGCACCAAATACAGGAGAACGCCAAACCCATTTGTTAGTCAGCAATACCAACTTAGGGTGTAGCATTGTGGTCACTAATATGTCTAAGAAAGAGCTGTGATTGGCAATGTAAACTGCAGGTTTATTAAAATCTTCATCTGAAAGGTTGTGTATACTCTTCTTTACATTACCCATTATATACATCATGCTCCATGTCATTCTGCTGATAGCAGCGTGGAACATATACTTGGCTTTTTCTCTGTTAAAAGGCCAAACCTTCGTTAGGATAATTCCTAATACCGTCAAGAACATTGACCCTAAAAAGAAATAAGTAAAAGCAAAGACCGATTTAGCAAAGCTCCATAGGGTAAATGGTAAGAACTTCTTGTTAGCTCTGTTCTGTATGAACCAATTGAATAGAAAGGGCTGTAGCGTTTGTGATATAAACAATACACAAAGCAACCCTGTAACAGATACCGCAGCAATAGACCTGAGTGCCGGGTGTTTAGCAAGTAATAGCACTCCAAGTCCTATTATCGTAGTAAGAACAGATACATATACAGCTACCCTTACATTACCTAGCTTCTGTTTTCCTGTTCGCAGTCTTTCGGTAAGACCATCCATTGTAAATATGGTATAGTCGTCACCCAAGCCAAATATTAGTGATGATATTATGATGTTCACAATATTGAACTGCAAACCTAATAGAGACATGATACCCAATATCCATATCCACGATATAGCCATAGGCAAGAAGGCAATGATAGCCAGCTCGAACCTACCATAAGCAATCAGCAGTGCTATAAATACGATAAGCGAAGAGTAAAAAGCTATTGTTGTAAAGTCGCTATTCAACACTTGAGCCAATTGTGCTGCTCCTTCTTGTTTATCCGTTACAGTTACATCATTACTATTCTCAAAAAAGTCTAATACCTGTTGGCGATGCTCAGCAGGAACTCTTAATGATGCTATGGCATGGTAGCCATTATCCGTATTGGCAAAGCTACTTGGGAAGAGAGATGATAATATTTGTGTGCTACTGCTATCTAATGTTGTGTATTCATTATTTAATGTATTGCTGAACAGGTTAGTGACTTTACTAGAGAATCCAAGCTCTTTAGCCTGAGTAGCAACATCTGCTAAAACCTGAGCCTGACGTTCTTCGCTCCAATAGCTATTCCACCTAGCAATACGTTCTTGTTGCTCTTGTAAAGATGGGAGAAGAGATGTAGGGTCTGAGATACTCCTTACCCAGCCCTTGCCTATTAGCACTTGTAGTTGTTCGCTTGTAGCTTCAAGTTTATGTAGTGCGCCTGACCGTCCCTCGCTATCTGATGCGATGACAAACATTGAGCTTAATGCCTGAGCATTAACAGAAGCTATTTCTTCTTGTGCATCCTCTGACTCAGGAGATAAGTAGTTAAGATGCATCATATTACTGTCAAACGTAACACCATTACTGAAGTAGAACATGACAGGCGTTAATAGGAATATTCCAAGTACCAACCATTTGTTCTTTTCGGGACGTAGCTGGGCCAGTTTATCAATAAAAGTGACCTTAACTGAATTACCTGATGTGCCAATGGGTAAATGAGGTAAGAATATTAGTGTGCACAATGCTGCACCTGCAAGGCTAGCGGCAGCAAATAGTCCGAGGTCTTGTAAGATAGGTGTGCTTACAAACCGTAATGAAAGAAACGCGGCAATTGTAGTAAGGCTACCTATTGTAAGCGGTTGTGATAGTTCTTTTACGGTAGCTCTTATATCACCTGAATGGCGTACGTGGGATAAGAAATGAATTGAAAAATCTATAGCTATACCCATAATTATAGCACCTGCACCAAGTGCTATAACTGATATACTGCCCTGAACAAGCACCACCACGCCCAAGCCCATAGCTAAACCGTATAGTACAGGGATGAGTAGAAATAATGGTGTACGTTTCTTCCTGAAAAAGTATAAGGTCAGCAGTATAAGTAATACAACGGTCACAGATAGTGTGACAATAGTATCTGTACGCATTTGTGCAGCATTACCCGCAGCTACAGCCGGTCCCCCAAAGTATTTGACTGATATGTTAGGGTGTTCTGTTTGCCAAGCCTCGATATCCTTATTAAGTGACGCAAAGAACTTACTATTTTCTCCTGTAGCCGATGCCTTATGTGCAGGAGTAAGGAAGAAGGTTAGTTTATTACTATGTTTATAGAATAGGTAGCCTTCATAGTTCTCATAACTGGTATCTACTTGTATCGCTCTAAGTTTTTGCCATACAATACCTGACATTCCAATAGGGTCACCAGCTATTAATCGCTTGTAGAATACACTAGCAGGTGACATTAAGAGCTTTTTATTACTTTCTAATGTGCTATGAATGCTAGCTTCCTGTATGAGTGTATCTATCTTATTATAATCCTTTGCAGTAAGGAATAAAGGCAAGTTTTGATTGATAATTTCTGTTAATGCTTCCTCATAATTACTTGCTGGTTGCAATACCAGAGTATCTATATAGTTGCTGTATTTATCTCTAAGTATATGAGTGAAATTATCAGCTGCTAATATTAGGCTGTCATTATCTTGATAGGTACTATCAGTGAATGACATGAGGAAAATGACCTGCTCACTGGCTTGTGTCTTCCCTATAACCTCATTCATGGTCTTGATAGCCTTGCTATCAGGTAACATGCTTGTTACATCCTCATCAAGGTCTATTTGAGAAGCGATACCCCCCCATAGCAAAAAAGAAAAAAGGAATATAAGCCAGAAAACAGGCTTCCTTTTGCTAAAGAAGTCATATAAAGATGTAAAAATAAGCTGCATTCGTTGTTAAGGGGTGTGTCTGGGGGTTAAGACTCAAAGTCTTTGTAAAGCAAATACTTCTTTCTGATTTTTTTAAATACATCAAGGTCTTTTTGCCACGACTTCTTAATGTCGGCAATAGAAGTACCGTTCTCTATTTGCTTTCTTAGCTCTTTTGTCCCTGCTAGTTTTTCAAAAAAGCTATTGAAGAATTTTTCCTTTTCCGGATACCAGTCATATGCTTTTACCAGCCATATCAGTTTGATACCCTTACCATTTATCATAAGACCTTCTTCATCGTTCATTGCTACTACCTGACCATAGCAGGTCTCACCTGCTAGTTTAGGTGAAGGGCCTTTACCAAATGGTATTGAGGGCATAAAGCTATATACCGTTCTATTCTTGAATGCTGGATGACCAAACTGTTGGAATGGCATAGATGTTCCTCTACCTACGCTTACTACTGTCCCTTCAAAGAAGCAAAGCGATGGGTAACTATAAATAGCTGCCATAGTTCTTAAGTTTGGGGATGGGCTAACAGGTAAGTGATATAAAACGGTATGGTCATAGTTTTCGCATGGTATAACTGTTAGTTTGACCTTCTCTGAACCATCAAACCAATTCTCCCCTACCAGCATTTTAGCGTACTCACCAGCTGTCATACCATATACAATAGGTATAGGTTGCATCCCTACGAATGATTTTAGTGACATATCTAATACCGGACCATCTACATAGTGCCCATTAGGATTAGGGCGGTCAAGCACCATGAATTCTTTGCCATACTCCGCACATGCTTCCATAGCATATTGCATAGTAGATATATACGTATAAAAGCGCGTACCTACATCTTGCAGGTCATATATTAGAATATCAACATTGCTCAGGTCAGCCTTTTTAGGCTTTTTAGAACTGCCATATAAGGAGACTATAGGTAGCCCTGTTTTCTTGTCCACCTCATTATCCACTTTTTCTCCTGCACCTGCAGCACCTCTAAATCCATGTTCCGGTGTGAAAACTTTAACAATTTCTATATTCTGAGCTAATAGCGTGTCTAACAGTGATGTTCTATTAACCAAAGAAGTTTGGTTAATGATAAGTGCTACCCGCTTAGCCTTTAATAAGGGCAAATATTCCTGAAACCTTGCTGCGCCTGTGATAACTCCATTTGTATCATGATTACTTAATGTACTATTAATACCAAGCTGAGCATTAGAATACACCGCTGTACAGCAAGCTATTACCAATACCAGAACTCTTACCAACCTTAATGTCATTTGCTGTGTTTTGAGGTTAAAGATACTACTGCTTTCTTATATTCAATGATAAACAGTAACTTGCGCCAATTACCTAATATAATAAAATACAAAAATCATGCAGCAAGTAAAAAGCGGGGATACCGTAAAAGTGCATTATCATGGTAAATTGACTGACGGAACTACTTTTGATTCTTCTGAAGGACGCGATCCATTAGAGTTCAAAGTTGGTGCCGGCAACGTGATCAAAGGATTTGATAACGCAATGGTAGACATGAAAGTGGGTGACAAGAAAACTGTAGAAATACCCGTTGATGAGGCATATGGACAGCGTAACGATAATATGTTGATGGAATATCCTAAGAGTGATTTTCCTGATGATATGACTCCAGAAGCTGGTTTACAACTACACATGAGTGACAATAACGGAAATGTATTCCCTGTTGTTATTACAGAAGTTAAAGAAGAAGTAGTTGTATTAGATGCTAACCATCCATTGGCTGGTAAAGACCTAGTATTCGATATCGAACTAGTTTCTATAGATTAATAACATTTTTACACACTAAGCCGGGGCAATTGCTCCGGCTTTTTTTATTTTTAACAACTATAAAAATCGTGATTGATTACTTTTGTTTTAAGCAAAACTAGCTCATGTCGTTACTAGCAATACTATTACAACCGGACACGGTTGCACAACTTACGCCTGCACAAATTCCTGCAGAGCCGGAATCAATTTCCATTCTTTATTTGCTAAAGGAAGGTGGTATTTTGATGATACCACTACTGATATGCTCTATATTAATGGCCTATATATTCTTTGAAAGGTTATTAGTGATAAGGAAAGCATCAGTAATGGACCCGACCTTTATGTCTCGTATTAGAGAACATGTGACGGACGGGAACCTACAAGCAGCTAAAACATTAGCTAAGACCACCCCATCTCCAACAGCCAGAATGATAGAAAAAGGCTTGAGTAGAATAGGTAAGCCTATAGACCATATTGAGAAATCTATGGAGAATGCGGGCAAGCTTGAGGTGTACAAACTGGAAAAGAACTTATCGATACTGTCTACTATAGCAGGCATAGCGCCAATGTTTGGTTTCTTAGGTACTATCGCTGGTATGATCATTTTGTTCTTTAACATTCAGCATCAAGGTTTCTCTATAGAGAACATGGCAGGAGGTATCTATACAAAAATGGTTACATCAGCAGTAGGTCTTATTATTGGTTTAATATCTTATGTGTGCTATAACTACCTGAATGCACAGATAAATAAGAATGTGAACCGTATGGAGACGGCTTCAGTTGAATTTTTAGACATATTGCACGAACCAACGCACTAAACTATAAGCATATGAATTTGAGAAGAAGGCTTAGAAATAGTTCGGAGGTACAAACGTCAGCGTTGAATGATATATTATTCATTCTACTGTTTTTCTTTTTGATCATATCTACATTGGCTAACCCCAATGTGGTAAAAGTATTGACACCTAAAGCAAAAACAGATACAAAAGCTAAGCAAACTGTAGTTGTCACAGTCGATTCATTACAGCAGTTCTATGTAGGTACAGAACTGATCATGCCAGACTCTCTGTCTGCTGCTATATCAAGAGTGGCAGCAAAGTCAGAAGATGCTGAACCTACTGTTGTGATCAATGGAGATCAGAAAGCTGACTGGAACAGTATTATGGTCGTAATGAAGGCAGCAAAAGCAGCTAACCTTAAGGTGGTAGCAGCTATAGACAATAAAGAATAGGCTTTGTATCTCTGACTGCTTTATTATATTTGGATAAAAGCATCATTCATAAGCAGTTATAATTCCATATTAGAATCTCCTATAGAATACCTGAAGGGTGTTGGTCCTCAGCGTGGAGAGCTTTTGCGTAAAGAGCTAGGCATATCTACGTGGGAAGACCTATTGCACCATTATCCATATCGGTATTTAGACCGCACACAGATCACGCCTATCAACCAAATAAACCAAACTAGCGAATATGTACAGTTAGTAGGTACATTAGTGAACATATTTGAAGAAGGTACAGGTAGGAAGAAAAGGCTTACTGCGACATTGTATGACCGTACAGGTAAGATAGAACTACTATGGTTTCAAGGTGCACAATGGTTAAAGAAGTCCTTGGTTGAGAACGGACATTATGTAGTATATGGAAAAGTGTCTTTTTTCAATGGGATGGCTAATATTGCTCACCCTGATATAGATGAGCTTAAGTCTGCTAATGCCTTATCCGGTATGCAACCTGTTTATCCCACTACTGAAAAGTTGAGGTCTAGAGGGATAAGTAACAGGTCTTTTGCCAAGCTTACTAAATACCTTTTTACCAAAATAGCTCAGGGAGATATGCCTGAGATACTACCATTAGAAATATTAAAGGAGAATAGCCTGGTTAATAGATATAATGCTATTAAATGGATACATTTTCCTGAAACTGCAGAGCAAGCTCAAGCTGCTCAATACCGTTTGAAATGGGAGGAACTATTTGCTTCTCAAATAAAGATCGGGCAATTAAGAGTACACCACTCTATACAACCCGGCTGGAAGTTTGATGTGGTAGGCGACCATTTCAATAATTTCTACAAAGAACATTTACCGTTCGAGCTGACAAACGCACAAAAACGTGTAATAAAAGAAATAAGATTTGATACCGCTACGGGTAAGCAAATGAATAGGCTTGTGCAAGGTGATGTAGGTAGTGGTAAAACAATAGTAGCTGTAATGGCCATGTTGCTTGCTATTGACAATGGTTTCCAAGCATGTTTGATGGCTCCTACAGAGATATTGGCACAACAACACTATCAAGGTGTAAAGTTATTATTAGAAGATATGCAGATCCCTGTTGCCATCCTTACAGGAACGGTAAAAGGTAAAGAACGTAAAGGAGTGCTAAAAGGTCTGAGGGAAGGAGCAATACCTATTGTTATTGGTACACACGCCTTGATAGAGAAAACGGTAGAGTTTGCTAATTTGGGGTTAGCGGTCATAGATGAGCAGCATAGGTTTGGCGTAGGTCAGAGAGCTAGACTTTGGCAGAAGAATGAACGAGCACCACACGTTCTGGTAATGACAGCAACACCTATACCTCGTACACTAGCAATGACACTGTATGGGGATTTGGAAGTATCTGTAATAGATGAACTACCACCGGGAAGGCAAGAGATAAAGACCGTTCATAGAAATGAGATGACCAGAGCAAATGTTATGGGCTTCATCAGGAATGAGATAGATAAAGGCCGACAAGCATATGTAGTATACCCTCTTATAGAAGAGTCTGAAAAGCTAGACTATGAAAGCCTTGAAGAGGGATATAAGCAAGTAAAGACCTTCTTCCCTGAAGATAAGTATAACATAGCCATGGTTCACGGCAGGCAAGAACCAGCACTAAAAGAGCGTAATATGCAACGCTTTGTAAGTGGTGACGCACACATATTAGTAGCTACAACAGTAATAGAGGTGGGGGTAAATGTACCTAATGCTACTGTAATGCTAATAGAAAGTGCTGAACGGTTTGGACTATCACAGCTACACCAGTTGCGTGGACGTGTAGGACGTGGTGGTGAGCAATCATATTGTATATTGCTTACAGGTAGCGGTATATCTAAAGAGAGTGCTCAGAGAATGCAAATAATGGTAGCTACTAGCAACGGGTTTGAAATAGCGGAAAGAGACCTGGAAATGCGTGGACCGGGAGATATATATGGTACACAACAAAGTGGCGTACTGAAATTCAAGCTGGCAGATATAGTACAAGATGCAGCAATATTAGAACAGACCAGAGCAGCAGCTCAAAAAGTATTAGCCGAAGACGCTACACTACAGCATCCTAAATATCAGGGCATAAAGAATGTGCTACTTAAACAAGTAAAGCAAACCAATAATTGGGGTAAGATCAGCTAAAAATATAGCCTCTACTAATAGCAGAGGCTAATGAATGTTACAATAAAGACCTAAGTCCATTGTAACCTCGAGGTTTGGCACCAGTACAAAAGTACATCTTCTTTAGCTTACTTTTATCAATATGTTTCCTCTACCCGATCTTCAATTAACAAATAACGATGAGCTATCTGCTCTATTTAATGATAAAGGTTGTAGTAGCTTTCATCAAGCCCTTAGCTATGTGAAGCATTTACCTTATGGTAGGAACAAAGACAAAAATGACATTCCTATTGTCTTAAAAGATGGTTTTGGCACTTGTAGTACCAAGCATGCATTACTTAAAAGAATAGCGGATAAATACGGTTACTCTGATATTAGGTTAATGATGGGCATCTTTAAAATGGATGCACACTATGCTCCATCAATTAAGCCAATATTAGATAAGTATGCACTACCCTATATGCCTGAAGCTCATAACTACCTAATGTATAAGGGTCTTCGTATTGATTGTACCAATAAGAGGTCACACTCCAGAGATTTTGAAGGTAGTTTACTTGATGAGGTGGAAATAACTCCTACACAGATAACAGACCATAAGGTCAGCTATCACAAAAAATATCTAAAGAGTTGGCTTAAGAAGCATAATTCACTAACTCTATCATTAGACGAATTATGGCAAATACGTGAAAGCTGCATCGCGGCTATGAGTATAAAGTAGCTCAACTATTAAGCATAGTCATATATATAAATAGCATACCTTTGTCACACAAAAAATAATTACACACACAACACTATTTGCTATGTCTGATAATAGGGTTTATTTCCCCAACCTTAACAGTATCAGGTTCTTTGCTGCATTAGCTGTGATCATACATCACATAGAACTTACCAAATACTGGTTTCATCAACCTAATATTTATACTACATCATTCGTAGGAGGCGTCTTTGGCCAGCTAGGCATCATTCTCTTTTTTGTATTAAGTGGATTCTTAATAACCTACCTGTTACTGGAAGAGCAGAAGAAAACAGACCATATCTCGATCAAGAAATTTTATATCAGGCGTATACTAAGGATATGGCCGCTATACTACCTGATCGTAATACTTGGGTTGTTCATATTACCTAAGGTTCATTTTTTTGATGTACCAGATATATCATCACATGTACATGAACATTTTTTCTCTAAAAGTTTAATGTTCTTATCCTTTTTCCCAGACCTTGCCTACGCAATGTATGAGCCAGTACCTTATGCCGAGCAATCATGGTCTGTTGGTGTAGAAGAGCAGTTCTATCTTATATGGCCATTATTAATAGCAGTAGTCATCAGAAGAAAAAAGACATTGAATATGCTTTTAGGTGTTATTCTTTTTTATGTGTTGCTAAAAATAGGTGTAACGATAGCTTATGAGCTGCACTCTGAGAATAAAATAATAGAAGAGCTATATATGTTTTGGTACAACTTTTCGATAGACTGTATGGCTATTGGTGGTGTTGGCGCATACTTATTATTCTATAAGAAAGAAAAAGCTCTAAAACTTTTGTATAACAAGTATTTAAAAAAAGGTACTTATATAT
>CAZPDA010000048.1:0-16668 GCA_964585115.1 uncultured Flavipsychrobacter sp. | reverse complement strand
TAGTATATTAGTATGCATATTTGTTTATATTAATGGTATAATTATTGAAGATATAGTGCAAACTACATCAAATGAAACACTTATCCAGCCTTGCCCTTATCTCAATTATACTATTCACTACTTCATGCTATAACTGTAGCGGGGTAAATGCACGATATCATACATATGCGTACAAATTGAACTTTAGCACCTCGTCAATAAAACAGGACTCCCTACAGGTTGATATAGACAACTCTACAATCAATAGAACATTACAGTTTTTCCTAAACCCACAAATAAGGGAAGAAAAAGGTGATAGAAAATGTCTGAATAAAGACCTTGTTATTGGTACAGGAGAAAAAATTGAGAAAAATAATGTAAAACTCTATTGTGATAAAGACCTATACTTTAAAGATATTACCATCACAAAAGGTGCTAATATTATAGAGCTAGACACTCCTGTCATTGTGAATTTCAACGAATTCGTTCAGAACACCATACCCATAGTTAGGCTACCTGAAACAGTAACTTCACAATTCAGCACAGGTATATATGGCTTTTACTTAGAAGGCACTACTAGCTATGGCAATACATTTAAAGACAGCATCTATATAATATTTAACTAAGCTTTACGCGCGGGTCTAGCTTAGCATATAGGATATCTGTAAGCAGATTGATAAAAATAAAGATAAAGGCGGTCAGCAATACGCTACCCATCACCATAGGGAAGTCAAACTTATCCAGCGCATCTACGGCAAGCTTACCAACACCCTTCCAGCTAAATATATACTCTATAAAGAAGGAACCGGCCAACAACTCTGCCAACCAGCCAGATATTGCTGTCACAACAGGATTAAGTGCATTAGGCAATGCATGGCGCATCACTACCTGTCTTGTCGACAGCCCCTTGGCATAAGCCGTACGGATATAGTCTTGAGACAACACATCAAGCACAGCACTACGGGTAAGCTGTGTAATGATAGCTAAGGGGCGAACACCCAAAGCGATAGCAGGCAATATCAAGTTCTCCAATGCAAGCCTTCTACCTTTAAAGGCATCGTACTCCCAGAGGCTACCCGTCATATCCAGCCCCGTATAGCTATGTAGCAAATACCCGAAAACATAGGCTATAATAAGCCCCGCGAAGAAAGAAGGCATGGATATACCCGCTACACTAGCCGCAATGGCCGAGCTATCCATCCAAGTACCTTTCTTAAGTGCAGCTACTACACCCAAGAATATACCACCAACCGTAGCTATGAGCATAGCAGCCAATGCCAATATAATAGTACCGGGGAGTGCTTGCCCCAATATTGCACCTACGGAGCGTTTACTACTATAGGAGCGACCGAGATAAGGCCACTTTAGTGCAAGGCACTTGTCTTCGCTTGTCTTAATAAGCTTAATATACTTGTATTCCTGCTGCTCATGGAGCTTGTGCAGCCCAATGGGCGAAAGGTCGTTTAGATATAAGAGATAACGTGTAAATAGTGGTTTATCCAAGTTCAGCTGCTTGCGCACATTCTCTACAGATGCAAGGTCGCTACGCTGCCCCATAGTAAGGCGGGCAGGGTCGCCCGGCAATACATTGAACATGAAGAACACCAACGTCACTACCCCGAAAAGTACCAGCAGGCTATACCTGATGCGCCGTGCCAGAAAGCCTAGCACTATTCCACTATCATTTTACCATTCTGCATAGACACTTGAGGGTAATCTCTAAAGCTCCATTTCCCTTTAATAACACCATCTTCCAATAGCATCAAACCCGGTATAGAACGCAAAGCGGTCTTACTTACCGTACCGTCAAACATCATAAGCTGAGCAGAACCTAGCCCCCAATCCTTAACGAACTGTTGTGCCTTTTGCTCATTTGCAGAGCATAATATGTAGAAGTATATATCGTTCTTAGCGCAGAAATCTGCTATCTGGCGCAGTTGCTCTCTATTATCTTTTCTTGCCTCGTCCACATCTTTTACAAACAGCAAGAAGGTGTGACCCGGAGCTTCCAGTATAGACTGTGTATAGTCATTACCATTATAGTCTGAGATAACGAAGTCTTGGATCTTAGGTTTACCTGTACCTTCTGTAACCAACACCGTAGTAGCGTCTACATAAGACCAGTTCACCGTATCCTGCCAAGGATAGTTGTCTTGAGTGAATTCTTTTTCTTCTCCTGTTTTCAGGTTCTTGTAGATGAATTTCGTCTCATATACATCAGGAGTAGCATCTGCAGCAGGCTGCATACTCTTCTGCACGTCTACCCCAACTTTATATGGCAAGCAATCATAGAACGGTAGATGCTCTAATGAATATATCTGCACACCTACAGCAAAGAACGCCGTCAATATCATAATAGCCGTACCCGGATAGCCTGCCAATACAGGCTTAATGCGCTTACGGAAGATGAACAATATCAAGCCCATCACCAATAGTACCACATCTTTCCAGAAGGTCTCTTCATTCGTTATCTTGATACAGTCACCAAAGCAACCACATTCTTTGATATTGCCAGAGAACAATACATAGGCCGTAAGGAAGGTGAAGAAGGTTATCAATAACAGTAGCAAGAATGAGAATATTCTATACGCATAACCAAGCAACACCGCTACACCCGCTATTATCTCAAAAGCTATCATTGTGATAGACAACACCAACGAGTAAGGTATCATCCAGTGCATTTGCCATACCTCAAAGAATTCATCCATCTTGTAGCTAAGCCCTAGCGGGTCATTAGCCTTTACTAATCCTGAGAAAATAAATAGAACACCAACAATGATCCTTAATGCCCAAAGAAAGTATTTCATAACGTTGTCTTGGTTTTACCGATAATTGACCGCCAATATAAAACACACGATAGGTAAAAAAATGTTAACCTTTTTAGACTATTCCATTTCTTTGTATCGTGATGAGTTCCAAAAATACAGTTTTACCCGTACAAACAACATTACAAAGCAGAGGCAGAATATTAGATATTTCTGAACCTGTGGTAATGGGCATACTCAATGCTACGCCCGACAGTTTTTATACCAAAGGAGAAAACAGTAGCACCGAGGGAATAATTGCAAATGCAGACAGAATGCTCGAAGCAGGAGCAACCATACTAGACATTGGCGGTGCATCATCAAGACCGGGCGCAGAGATCATTTCTGTAGATGAAGAACTAAGACGTATCATACCTGCCATTGAAGGTATCATGAAGTATCACCCTGAGGCATGGCTATCGGTAGATACTTACAACAGCCAAACCGCTATTGAGGCAGCAAAGGCAGGGGTGTCCATCATCAATGATATAAGCAGCGGTGATATGGATAGCGAGATGATAGCCGCTGTAGGCAAACTTGACATACCGTACATAGCCATGCACATGCAAGGCACACCTACTAATATGCAGAAAGACCCGCACTATGCCAATGTGGTATTTGAGGTAGGCGGCTATCTACGTAAGAAGTGTGATGAGTGCAGCGCAGCAGGCATCAAAGACATCATCATAGACCCGGGCTTTGGCTTTGGCAAAACAGTGGAGCACAACTTTGCACTACTAAAACATATGGCGAGCTTGCGTATACTAGGCAGACCAATACTTGCAGGCATCTCTCGCAAATCGATGATATGCCGCACGCTGAATGTAAAACCTGCCGAAGCACTGAACGGCACAACCGCACTACACATGGTAGCGCTACAGCAAGGCGCTAATATTCTACGTGTGCATGATGTGAAGGAAGCAATGGAGGTGATACAGCTCTGGAAGGCTTTAGGTTAATGCTCTAAAGGTTAAGCTTACCCTGCCTTCGTGTGTATCAGACTTAGGAATAGCATGTTGCCATTCATCCTGCACTTCTTGTGTCATGTAAAATAAACTACCTGATGCTAGTTTGTACTCTACAATATTTTCCTTGTCTGCAATATTTCTAAATCTCAGAATCCTTTCCGCACCCAAAGAGACAATAGCTACACCTGTATCTTCTTCAAGAATATCTGTTTGGTCTGAATGATAGCCCATTTTAGAGCTGCCATCCAGATAGTAATTGATAAGACAATTATTAGGGGTAAAATTTAATACCGGTATTATTTTCAACCTTAGCTGCTCCAATTCCGGCAAGAACTTTTGATATGGATAACTCATTTGCGAATAGTTATAAGCTTTGCCATAGCTTGTTGTTTTTCTCGCATGCATACGCTCATCCCACACAATATCCTTTACCAATACATCAAAAAGCGATGATGCATTTTCTATAAAACCTTCGATATAGGTAACTCCTTTCATTGATGTAACTTTACTAGTAACAATAAAGATACCTAGTTATTAATAACAACACTCATGATAGCCAATACGCCACAACCTCCGTACTATGCGGTCATCTTTACATCCATAAAAAATGAACATACAGATGGCTATGCAGTGACTGCCGAGGAGATGATAAAACTAGCATCAGAACAAGAGGGTTTTCTTGGTGTGGAGAGTGCGCGCGAAGAGGTGGGCATTACGGTATCTTACTGGTCATCAGAAGAAGCAATAAAGAATTGGAAACAGAATGAGCGACACTTGGTAGCGCAAAAGCTAGGCTACGAAAAATGGTACAAGGCCTACAAAACACGCGTGGCAAAGGTAGAGCGCGACTACGAGCACAAGTAATAACAGATTATTTTTCAAAATATACGTATCTTCGTTACCCATACACAACCTTATGCAAATGCACGATCAACTTAGAAAATTTGTCGACAGTTTTGAATTGCTTACAGACGAGGAAGTAGACCTTATTGTAGGCAATGCCAATATCAAGTCCTTTAAAAAAGGGACGGTACTGCTACGCGAAGGGCAAATAGCTAAGGAGTGCTATTTTGTATTAAGTGGTTTGGTGCGCGAATATTATATAGTAGATGGTGAAGAAAAGTCTACGAACTTCTTTACCGAAATGCAACCTGTTAATTCATTTACTAGTCGCAACAGCAATAAACCATCCAGACACTTTCTGGTATGTTCAGAAGACAGTACACTTACCATAGGCACCAGCTCTCTTGAAGAAGAGATGTGCGAGCGCATACCTAGACTAGGAGAAATAATAAGACAAGAGGTAGAAAAAGAGACTGGCAAAATACAAGACGATATGGCAAGGCTGCTTACCTCTACACCTGAAGAACTTTACCTAGACTTGGTTAACAACAGACCCGACCTACTCAATCGTATACCACAACACCAGATAGCCAGCTATATAGGTGTGAAGCCGGAGACACTAAGCCGCATTAGAAAAAGGCTCCTTACTACTGCTAAGTAAGAAGCCCTATTTTTTTATAGAGACATAACGATGTTACCACGCTTTCTGCCGCTATCTATATACCGGTGTGCCTCTACTACTTGTTCCATTGAGTATCTGCGTTCCAACACAGCATCGTAATGCTCTTGCTTTACGATAGGCTCTAATGCTCTTAGCATAGTTTTCACCTTAGCTACAGGGCTTAGTCCTGTAGCATCAAATTTTGCTTTCTTTTTTCTTGCCCAGTTTGTAAGCATAGGTAATAACATGCTACCCGTTAATACAGGAGTAAGAAAACGACCATTTTCTGTCAATACCTTTTTTGCTTTCCCAAAAGAGCTTTTACCTACCGTATCATACACCACATCATAGCGTTCAGTACTCTGCGTAAAGTCTTCTTTAGTGTAGTCTATTACATGGTCTGCACCCAGAGACTTTACTAGCTCCGCATTAGCACCGCTACACACACCTGTTACCTCGGCACCCATATATTTAGCTATCTGCACAGCAGCAACACCCAAGCTACCCGATGCTCCGTTTATCAATACTTTTTGCCCTGGCTTTACATCACCTAAGAACTTCAAAAAGTTGTAAGACGTTACAGGTCCATCACACATAATAGCCGCCTTCTCAAAAGACAGATGATCAGGCATTGGTAGTATTACACGAGTATCGGGTATACATATAAACTCTGCATTGGTACCAAAGGCTTCTGCAGTTTCTCCAAATACAGCATCACCTACTTCAAAGTCAGCTACATCGCTACCCACCTTTACCACTATACCTGCAAAGCCAGACCCCGGTATCGGGTTCTTTGGGCGCTTCAACCCTAAGAATAACCTTGCAAAACGAGGCGTACCGCTACGCATCATAGCAGATGCGCGGGTAAGGCATGATGCGTTCACCTGTACTAACACTTCATTACTTTTTGGTAGCGGCATAGGTACATCTTGTACACTCAACACTTCAGGGCCGCCATACTTTTCTATTACTACTGCTTTCATAACGTTTTGTTTTTACAACAATGAGCTGCATATACCTCGCATGGTCAGCAAAGCATATTTCTTAACTGTTTTTACTTTAAAAAATGAAAAGACATAAATGATCGAACGCATGGTCTTGATGCTTTTATGAACGCATCGACTGCGTCCGTTTCAATTTCTGAAGCAAAAGTACCGGCACGCAAAAACCTATTCATTGACAAAAGTCAATAAATCAAAAAGCAGTAATATTTTTTTGAGGAATGGTCTTATCCCAGCATTGGGTGACGCTTAAACTCTTTATTTCTATCAAACAAGTAACGATAGGTATGCAGCTTACGGCTTACATAAGTACCCAAGCTCTCGGCTATATTCACCATCTTAGGATTGAAGTCGCCTATCCATTGCATCTCATATCGGTCATACTTCATCTTACCTTGTATCACTTTGGCAGCTTCTATTATCATAAAGGCATCTACTCCCTTACCCTGATGCTCCGGTATGATACCGAACACCAAGCCTACAAAACGGTCGCACTTACCAAAGCGTTTTATCCAAAGGAATTTAAGCTTATGTAGCAGACTGAATTTACCATTCAGGTGTTTGAAATATTGATTCAGGTCAGGCAGGTTGACCCACATAGCCACGGGCTCATCATCATAGTATGTAAACCATACTATCTCTTCATCAAGCACAGGCTTCATTGCCTTGAACATCTTCTTCACCGTTCTTATGTCTATATCCTTACCACCACCATGTCCTGCCCATGCTTTATTGTATATATAGGTGAAGTCTCCTGCAAATTTATCCAGTTGGTTCTTATCTATATGTATTGCCTTATACTTTGGATCTTTCGATATTTCATCATGACGGCTATAGAACTTCTCCGTCAATCTATCCTTCACCTTTAGTGAGAAACATAACTGACCGAAGTACATTTTAAAGCCATAGTTCTCAAACAACTCTTGATAGTAAGGATGATTGTAGTTCATCTTGTACAATGGCTCTTGATAACCCTCTACCTGTAGTCCCCACCAAGACTCGCGCTCACCAAAGTTGATAGGACCATCCATTGCTTCCATGCCACGCTCTTGTAGCCACTGCTTACAATGGTCGAACATTAGGTTAGCCGCTTCTTGGCTATTGATGCATTCAAAGAAACCTACACCACCTGTAGGTTGTTCGTTCTTATATTTTTTGTTGACGAATGAAGCGATACGACCTATCACCTCACCACTATCATCCTTCAGCAACCAACGCACACACTCCCCTTGCTTGAAGAACTTATTCTTCGCAGGGTCGAACACTTCTTCTACATCCTTATCCAACGGGCGAATAAAATTAGGGTCACCTTTATATAGCCTTACAGGCAGTTCTAAAAAAGCTTGTTTATCTGCATCCGTTTTCACTTCGTATATGTGCATAGTCAAGTCCAGATTGAAAGACGAAAATACTGCAAAAATAAAACAAGGCTAAACTTTGTAGTTTTTACCTTACGTTTAACAATTGTTATTTATATATACTTATCAAAACATAACATTTTTCCTTAGTTTGCAATCTTCATGCAGTGGTTGTTCATTATCATAGCCTTAGTCATCGCCACAGGTGCAGGATACTACATGTATCGCATAGACAGTAAGCGTGCCGTTCCCTATCCTTGGGTCACTGCCGTGCTTAGAGGGCTGGTGATACTACTTACTTTTCTGCTTATCATCGCTCCAGATATTACCATCACAAAGAACGAGACCAAAAAACCAGTAGTACTATTACTGCAAGACAACTCTCGCTCTATAGCAGAAGCAGTAAAAACCGACACAGCCGACTTTCGCAAGCAGTATGAATCACTAGCGTCAAAGCTTGGCGATAAATACCGTGTAGTAAAATGGGCATTCGGCAATGATGCATATACTGATAGCCTATATACCTACAACGAGAACACAACAGATATTACCGCTGCACTTACCAAAGCACAAGAGTACTACGGTGGGCAGAATATTGGTGCTGTAGTATTAGCATCAGATGGCTTGTTCAACCAAGGCGTTAACCCTACTTATCAAAACATCTCCTTACCTGCTAATATATACAGCATAGGCCTTGGCGATAGCACACTACAAAAAGACATTAAGGTCAGCAATGTATATAGCAACAAGACCGTCACGCTCAATAACCAATTTGAGATAAGAGCAGATATCATTGCTACACGTTGCAATGGATACAATGGCAAAGTATACCTATCAGAGAATGGTGTTAATATAGCATCAGTAAACTTACCTGTTAACACAGACCGTTTTGACAGAGCAGTATCATTCAGTATTAAAGCGACAGAGGCAGGCGTACATCACTACAGCATAAGCGTACCTGCAACTGACGAAGAGGTCAACACTACCAATAATAGGCGCGATGTATTTGTAGAGGTAGTAGATGAGCAGAAGAAGATACTGATTACCGCCGCTGCTCCACACCCTGACATCAATGCTATAACAAGCGCACTAAAAGACCTAAAGAGCTATAAGATAACTGTTAAGACAGGTCTTGCTCTGCCAGACAATATAAACAGTTATGACATCATTATCATGCACCAGCAACCCGCTGCGGCAAGATATGTACAGACCATTACTAAGCCTATATGGCTGATAGCTGGTCCGCTGACGGATATAGGACTGGTTACCCAAATAAATAAAGCAGTATCACTGAACATAACACCTGCTGTATCGCAAAATGCCTTTGTCAACTACAACCCTGCATTTAGCTACTTCACGCTACCGCAAAACATAAAAGCAGTAACTGAGAAGCTGCCACCACTTAGCAGACCACAAGGCACCGTTAAGCTAATGCCTAATGCAGAGTTACTATTCTACGACAAGAACAGCAACACACCTATATGGGTACTAAGGCAGGGAGGCACACCTAATGCCTACCTTGGAGGGCTGGGCTTGTGGCGTTGGCGCATGTATGAATATAAGAACTTCAAGAATCACAACACTATAGATGAGTGCATCAGGCAGACCATATCTTTCTTATCAGTAGATAATAGCCGCAAACAGTTTAGCGTGGCACTACCCAAATATGTATGGAACGACCGTGAAGCCATCAACCTTAACGCCTATCTGCTCAATGCCAATAATGAGCAGGTAAACACTACTGATGTATCACTAACCATAAAGGATAGCTTGGGTAACAAAAAAGAGTATTCCTTTGAACGCTCAGGCAGTAGCTATAAGCTAAACATTGGTATATGGGCTGGCGGTGCTTATACCTATACCGCTACTACTAAATACAGTGGCAAGACACTTAGCACATCAGGTAGCTTTGTAGTAGAGAGCCAACCTATTGAGCTACTAGAGACAAGCTCTGACTATGCTACGCTATACAGTCTATCGCAGAAGTATAATGGCGCTTTCTTTACACAGCAGAATATGAGTGCTGTATATGATAGCATTGAGCAGAACAGCAACATAAAACCTGTCATTACTACAGACATCACTACCGTGCCATTGATAGACCGTAAGTGGTTCTTCTTCTTGATACTATTGGTAGTAGTAATAGAATGGCTATTGCGTAAATACTGGCTGGCTCAGTAACGCTATAAGGTAAACATCTTCTCAGGATAGTCAGCGGCATGCTTGATGATGAGGTTGCGCACATAGTCACTATCCTGATAAGGCTCTAATTTCTGCTCCAGCTTTTTAAGGTCTTTTAGCTCTTGCTCACTCTTCACATAGCCCATACCATATAGATTACCTTTCTTCACTAGGATGCAACTTTGCTCTCCTTCTTCTATACCCTTATCAAGCAGGGCAAAGGTAGGTAGCTGCTGTAGCAACCAGTCTATGGCTTCATTCACCTTATCGTTATAAGCATCTACTTCTTCACTCTTGGTACAGGCACCTGAGCAGGTATGCGCATACATACTCTCAGTACAGTCATCTGCTTTAACAAGGTTGCAGAGCCTTGCACATAGCTCAAACTCTTCTATCAACTCACGCAAGCGGTTGTGCCCCTCTACCAAAGTATTGAAGGTATATATAGGCTTGAAGTGTTGCTTATGTTTCTCTACACCTAATCGTTTATAACCATTCTGGTCTTCGTAAGCAAAGAGACCAAACTTGGGCAAGTACCCCCGCTGACTACGATTGAAGGCTGGCCATAGTCTGCGTATCTCCGAGCTTTCTAAGATGTCTGCCATCAGCTCTGTGGCACACTCTTTATAGCTGATGCGATGTATCTCTCGCAAAAAATCTTGCTTTTGACGGCTGGGCTTATTGTTGCTAAAGTGACTACGCACCCTGCGCGCTAAGTTCTTAGCCTTGCCTACATACACCACCTTGCCTTTCTCGTTGTAGAAGTAGTACACCCCTGCCGACTGTGGAAGGTTCTGCACCTGCTCTACGGGTACGTTTGGTGGTAGGTACTGCTCGGTATTACGTCCTTTGAGCATACCCGGTATCACTCCTTTCTCATCCTTATCTACCAGTAGGCTGAATAGCTCTGCTGTAGCCATGGCATCACCACCTGCGCGGTGGGCATTAGTAAGGTCTATACCTAGCTGATGACACAGCTTGCCCAAACTATAACTACGCAAGCCCGGCACTATCTTACGTGCCAAGCGCACGGTACATAGCTTCTTGGTATTGAGCTCGAAGCCTGCATCTGAAAGATGATGCTTAACGAAAGAGTAATCAAAGTTGACATTGTGCGCTACAAAGACCTTGTCTTGCAGCAGGCGGTAGATATGCTCAGCCACCTCTTTGAAGGAGGGGGCATGTGCCACCATCTCTTCGTTGATGCCCGTTAGCGACCTAATGAAGTACGGTATGGGGCGGTGTGGGTTGACCAGCGTTTCGTAGAAATCCAGCACTTGCTCACCATCATGAATGACGATGGCTATCTCCGTAATGCCATTGCCTGCGGCATAGCTCCCCGTGGTCTCAATATCTACAATTGCATACAGCATACAAGACCTAAAATTAGGAAATTGCCCTTAGCTGCGAGCATATATTTTTTCGATGATGCGTTGGGGTTGTTGTTTTTTGTTGCATTTTTCTTTTAGGTAGGGTTTTCATTGGTTTTGGCATTTGGGTGATACTGTGTGTGAATAGCTTATACATTACAGGGTATTCACTATGTTGTTTTTTTGATGCAAAGAGGAGTTTACAATTGTTCCCCATTCTCAGCAGAAAAAATTCTTATCAATGAATCCTCTATTCCATTTAGGTATCCATCCACCTTGTACAAAACAGAGTCTCTGATCAAGAACTTTGTAGTATACATATCAAAGTTGTTCAACTTCGCTTTATTCAATTCAACAACTTGTATAGTGTCAGGTACTTTAGATCCATACTTACTTACAAGCACTAAGAAGGTATCTATAAATTTAGTTGGTTTAAAACACTCATAACTAAGAACCATGGTATCATCTTCAATATAGTAAGTGCCATTGGCAGAGTAATAAACAGAAGGATGACTAGCATCATCTCGATAATTATACTCAAACCTATGACCATCGAGCAATACTAAACGTAAACCAAATGAACTATCAGCATATACAACACTCCTATCTCTGACAAAGGCTAAACAGAGTAAAGACAATACAATAAACCAAAGTCTACTCATGCTATTTTTTTAATGTTGATAGTATACCATCGAACTCCACCTTCTTTCCCAAAGGGACATTCATATAACCAATACTCACTTTACCTATTCTCAACTCTCGCCAACAAGCACCTTTATTGTCAATGCCAGACACATCTAAGGTATCCGTCGCATTATGGCTATTAAACTTATAATCAGCCAGCTTGCTTAACAGCCCTTCACCTTCAATATTATTATAGTTAGGAGATATTGTATTAGTCATATACAATATTGAACTATCATTATAACAGTAGCTATATACTTTCCCATCTCCACACCCATCTAATATAGCTAAACGTTTATAGCCTTTGGGAATCTTCAATGTAAAGCTTTGTTTTTCTATAGTCTGATTTCTGCCCGCAGAATAATTCACAAACCTTACTTTATCACCGTGCATACATGAGACAAACACAAAGCAAATACAACTGACTGCAAACTTGGACAGGATGTTTTTCATAGCAGGAAGCATTGTACAAGTTACAGCTATAAATTCAAATACGACTCGTTATAACACTATACTTTCAATAACAAATATACACATTAACAAATACAAAACCTACTAAATTACAGGGTACAAAACTCCTTTAAACAGCAAAGATCTACTACGAATATCTTCTTAAGTAAAGAAAGAGAATGAGGGGAATAGTATATACCCTAATAATACAATTACAACCCACCCCTAACCCCTCCCAAGAGGGGAAACTATAACTACTAATAGATTTTTGTCCCTCTTAAGGTGTAACTAATCTCTACTCTTGAGAAAGTAAAGTAACTAAGGCAAACAGGGATGCCCATAAAAATCAAAACTCACCCCTAACCTCCCGAAGGTTTGGGACAGGCTCTCCAAGGACGGGAAGTGTGAACTATACCAATAGACTTTTTATTCCATTTCATTTATAGGCTATAAACCTCCCCTCTGGAGAGGGGAAAGTGAACAAAGTGAGCAGGGGTGTGTCTACACAAAAAGAAAGCTGTATTTTAACACCACAATGCGTAAGGTCATTCCATACAACCCTATACTAAAAGCACTAGCTCGACAACTTCGCAGCAACAGCACTAAGAGTGAAATAAAACTGTGGGGATATCTACGCAACAAACAAATGATGGGCTATGACTTTGACCGACAAAAGCCAATAGACAATTATATACTTGACTTCTTTTGCTATGACCTCATGTTAGGTATAGAGCTAGACGGACTCACTCACCAGTTTGAAGATGTTTATAATAATGATATAAAGAAGGAAGAAAGGCTAACAGAACTTGGCATTCATTTATTACGGTTTCGCGATGATGAAGTAATGAATGATATTAAGAATGTTTTATTAGCGATTGAGCAATATATCGAAGTAAAGCAAGACTAACACAACCCACCCCTAACCTCCCGAAGGTTCAGAATAGACTCTCACTAGAGGAGAATTTTAGAACCATTTGCCGCTCCTCCATTCATTACGTATTTTGTAGTTATATTTCCTATGTTACTTATGAAGAACGCGTTATTTCTATTGGCACTTGTTTTGTCAACCCCTCTTTTTGCACAAAAATGTGATTTGAATTGTTTGACATTTGATATTGATAAAAGGGTATACAAGATGTCTTACGATGAATATTTGGAATATGGTCTTGACGTAATATTAAGTATCAAAAACAACTGTACAGAAGCATGCACTTATCGATTTAGTGACTATCCTTTATCTTCTAATGAATATGGATTGTCACCATTAATTTTTGAAGTGTATCAGGTAACAGGTGAAACAAAAAACTTGAAGTACACCACCGGAAACTCAATTGACTGTGTTTTGTCAGTGATGGACCCCATTACAGGAGAGATGAGTCCAGTGAAGATATACAGGAATGAGCTGTTGCAAGCAAAGCAAATCGACAAGAAAGAAATTCATTTTTCTCCATTCTTAAGTATGACGGAAACAGGCGAACCTCTTTATAATAAGGATATAGAGGTGAAATATTTAGTCAAGGGGTTCTATCGTAATATTTATAAATGTGCAGATAATATAACCTGTGAAGATCATATACCGTTACCCGTGTTTACACTTGTTATCAATTAGCAAAAAACCTTACCTACAGCTTCAGGAGATCTCGCCTTTCAGTCGAAATGACGAATAAGTATTAAGCTTTTTTCATACACACATACGCCAACTAAAAAAGGCAGCCTAATGGCTGCCTTTCGGTATATCTTTAAAACAATTGTAAGCTCTTAGTCTTGGCTTGCTTTGAATTTCTTCACCGCTTCAGTAAGGCGAGGCAATACTTCCATAGCATCACCTACTACACCATAGTCAGCCGCTTTGAAGAATGGCGCTTCAGGGTCTTTGTTGATAACAACGATAACCTTAGAACCGTTAACCCCTGCAAGGTGCTGTATCGCACCGCTGATACCCACAGCTACGTATAAGTTCGGGCGGATGGTACCACCTGTTTGTCCTACGTGCTCGTGGTGTGGACGCCAATCAGAGTCTGCCACCGGGCGAGAACATGCCAAACCTGCACCAAGCTCGTTAGCAAGGTCTTCTATCAGGTGCCAGTTCTCCGGTCCTTTCATACCACGTCCACCGCTTACTACTAGTTCAGCCTCGGTCAATGGTATCTCACCTTTTACTTTATCTGTTTCTGTAACGTTAACGGCAAAGTCACCATCGCCGAAAGACACATCCAGTTGCTCAACTGTTGCGCTGCCTTCGCCTTTAGTTACTTGGAATGTGTTTGGTGTAAGTGTTACCACCTTCACATCGCTAGTGATGTTCACATTAGCGAAAGCCTTACCAGAGAATACGGTCTTCTTCACTACGAAACCGTTATCCGTAACAGGGTTAGCCACCGCACCGGCTACCATACCTGCTTTAAGCTTAGCTGCTACGCGTGGTGCTACCGCTTTACCGGTCACATCGTGCAAGCCTACTATCACCTTAGCACCTTCTTTCTCTGCCGCGGCAACGATAGCGCTGGTATATGCTTTAGCATCAAGCGCGTTCAAACGCTCGTCTGCTACGTGTAATACTTTCTGTGCGCCATAAGCACCAAGCTGTGCCATAGCGTCATTGTCGATAGTACCTAATACCAATGCAGTAACGGTACCACCTGTTTGTTGTGCAATATTTGCAGCATATTGTACAGCTTCAAAAGTCTTCTTTTTGAAAGCTCCTTGTTCTTGTTCTGCTAATACTAATACAGACATAACTTATTTAATTCAAAAGTTAGAAAAGCAAATAGTAAAACCGTATTGCTTATCAACTATGTTATTAATCAAAGATTGTTAAGAATAATCAAACCAACACACTTACTCTTAGATCACTTTAGCGTCGTTGTGCAACAGGCTTACCAGCTCGTCCATGTTCTCAGGGTCTACCAGCTTCACGCCACCTTTAGCAGGAGGAAGCTCGTAAGAAACGATACTTGTAAGAGACTGAACATCAGCCGCAGGTACTACTTTTAGTGGCTTAGTACGTGCTGCCATGATACCGCGCATGTTAGGTATACGCTGCTCTGCCATACCTTTTTGGCAAGAGATGACCATTGGCAATGCACAAGTGCTTGTTTCGCTACCGCCTTCTATCTCGCGCTTGATGGTAGCAGTACCGTCAGCAACGTCTAGCCCTGTAGCAAAACCGATGTAGTTCATATCCAATAGCTCTGCAAGCATAGCGCCTGTAGAAGCGTTGTTGTAATCAATTGATTCTTTACCGCAAAGTACAAGGTCGTAACCTTCGCTCTTAGCATACTCTGCTATCTGCGCAGCTACTACATATGGGTCAGAGCTTGCCGCATCTATACGGATAGCCTCGTCGCCACCCAGTGCCAACGCCTTACGGATAACAGGCTCAGCAGAAGCTTCGCCCACCGTTACCAAATGTACTGCAGATGCTGTACCTGCTTCTTTCAACTCAAGCGCGCGTACCAGAGCATACCACTCATCATAAGGGTTCAATATCCAGGTAACACCGTCTGTCTTGAATTCTGTATTATCATCGCTGAAAGCGATCTTGGTTGTTGTGTCAGGAACCTGACTAATACAAACTAAAATCTTCATCAGAAGTGAAATTTGTTACTAATTGTCTACAAAAATGTCTTGAGTATTGTTCACAAACTTACGGCAAAATGTCCATCAAGCCGTATATATACGTTTGCAATATCGGGAATAAATAAAAAGAGCCCCTAAGGCTCTCTTTACTTATACGTTATATATTATTTCTTTTTATCGATCTCGATAGAGTCGAAAAGCTCATTGTCAACCAATACGCGACCACAGTGCTCACATGCGATGATCTTCTTGTGCTGGCGTATCTCTGACTGACGCTGTGGTGGTATCACGTTGAAACATCCACCGCAAGAGTCACGAACGATCTGCACTACAGCCAAACCATTGCGGTAGCTGGTACGGATACGCTCATAAGCTGTAAGTAGACGTGGGTCTACTTTAGCCTTTGCTTTTTCAGAACGCTCTACTAAAGCTTGCTCTTCTTTCTCTGTTTCTGCTATGATCTTCTCCAGCTCGCTCTTCTTGATCTTTAGCTCTTCTTCAAAGCCTTTCACTTTCTCTTCAGTAGCATCACGCTGCGCTGCTCTTTCCTTTAGCTCTATGTTAGCATCTTTGATGTGCTTCTCATTCAGCTTCACCTCAAGCTCTTGTAGTTCCAGCTCTTTAGTGATGGCCTCATACTCACGGCTGTTCTTTACGTTATCCTGCTGGCTTTCGTATTTTTTGATCAGCTCTTCAGCTTCTTTCTTCCCATTCTTCTTTTGCTCGATGAAGGTGTTGATGCTGCCTACTTCCGCGTCTATATTATTAAGACGTGTCTGCAGACCTTCAA
>CAZPDA010000047.1:380-16961 GCA_964585115.1 uncultured Flavipsychrobacter sp. | reverse complement strand
ACCTGAATGTGAAGATGAAAGATGTGGATAAGGCAAAACCTTTAGCAGCACAGCTGAGCAATCAGCTGAACGACCTAAAGTTTGAAGACTGGGAGAGTGCCAACCAATCGATACTGGCAGGTACGCAGATACGTAACATCATGACCTTTGTGGTGTGCTTTACGCTATTGGTGGTGGCAGGCTTCGGTATCTACAATATCATGAACATGAACATCATCAACAAGATGAAAGACATCGCCATACTCAAGGCTACAGGTTTTCAGGGTAGTGATGTTACAGGCATATTCATGTTGCAATCGGTAATGATAGGTATAGCTGGCGGTGCGCTGGGTTTAGTGATAGGTTTCATAGTAAGCTACTTACTGTCTATTACACCATTCCCTGCGGGTGAGTTCTTCCGCATAGACACATTCCCTGTCAACTTCAAACCTGAACACTATTTTATAGGCTTATTCTTTGGGTTCCTTACCACGCTGTTTGCAGGTTGGTTCCCATCGCGCAAGGCCGCGAAAATAGACCCGGTAGAGATCATCAGAGGCTAAACAAAAACAAGACAATGGAAGCTGTATTAAAAGCAGAACATATAAAAAAGAAGTTCTACCAACCTACGGAGTTTGAGGTGTTGAAGGGATTGAACTTTGAAGTAAAGAAAGGAGAATTCTTTTCCATCATAGGTAAGAGTGGTTGCGGTAAGAGCACCTTGCTATACATACTCTCTACTATGGATACGGAGTACGACGGTACACTGCACATCAATGGAGAAACGTTGACTGGTAAGTCGCAGAATGCATTATCTAAGTTTCGTAATGAGCACTTGGGTTTTGTATTCCAGTTTCACTTTTTACTGCCGGAGTTTACCGCGCTGCGCAATGTGATGATGCCCGCACTAAAGCTAGGTAAGTACAGCGAAGAAGAGATAGAGCATCGCGCTATAGAAAAGCTGCGTATGGTAGGTATGGATGAGTTTGCACGCAAGCACGCCAATAGGCTGTCGGGTGGGCAACAGCAACGTGTGGCGATCGCGCGTGCATTGATAAACGACCCGACTATCATTATGGGAGATGAGCCAACGGGTAATTTGGATAAGGCAAATTCTATGCTGGTGTTTGATATCTTTACTCAGCTGGCGCATGAGAATCAGCAGACTATCATCACCGTCACGCACGACCATGATTTTGCCAATGGCTCAGACCGCATCATGGAGATGGAAGATGGAAAGATACTAGGCATAGAAGCACCTACCGAACCCTCGCCTTACGTTAAATAATACTTTGTGGGAGCATTGAAGCTGAACATATTATCCAAGAAGGAAAAGGCAGAGAGAGACATTGCCAGACAGATGAGGTATACTCCTTATGTGTTCATAGTCTTTTTTGCATTTGTTACTGGACTATTACGTTTATACCTAATGCCTGAATGGGGGTGGAGGCATATCTTGTCCTTTTTGTTTCAGTGTATTATCCTTTCTGGTTTTTGGCACATGATAAGGTTTATTAATAAAGTCCTCAATAAGGTGTACCCTTTTGATAAAGGACCTCTGAAGAGAATGGGGCTACAGAACATTGTTACTATAATAGTTGTTTCTCCTTTTATATTTGGTAGTCTATATCTAAGTAATGGCAGACGTCCTGACTTTATAAACGACCAATTTCTTGCTACCGTAATGCTGATGGTATTTGTGGTATTGCTGATGTTCAACTTTGCGTTCTACTCTTTTCACTTCTTTGAGCATTGGCAAGTAACTGTAGACGAAAAAGCCAACCTTGAAATAGAAACAGCACAGCTAGAGAAGGAAAAAGCAGAGGTGCAATATCACCAACTTAAGAATCAAGTAAACCCGCATTATCTATTCAATACGCTCACATCTCTTGATGGACTGATACATACCAACCCCGAGCTGGCATCTGAGTTTGTGCAGCATATGGCAAAGGTGTATCGCTATGTGTTGCAGCATAAAGAGAGCGAAGTGGTGAATGTGTATGAAGAACTGGAATTTATAGAACACTATATAGAGCTATTGCAAATAAGGTATGGCAAGGGTATAGTGATACATACCAAGGTGTCAGAAGATGCGCAAGACAAAGGTATAGTGATGGTGACGCTGCAAATGCTCATAGACAATGCTATAAAACACAATAGCGTACAAGCATCTGCGCCGCTGAAAATTGTGATATGGGATGGTGCGGATTATCTTATCGTACACAACAATAAGCAAGTACGCAAACAGATAGAAACGTCTAATGGTACGGGATTGAATCAACTACGCGAACTATACGGCTACCTAACGGATAAGGAAATAATAATAGAGGATAAGGACGATCATTACACAATAAAAATACCGTTGTTGTAAATTGCTGCTATGATGAATATACTGGTGTTGGAAGATGAGCCGTTGGTGGCAGAGAGCCTGCTCAAGCTAATAAGAGACTTAGAGCCTGAAGCCGTGATACATGGTCCTGTAGAGAGCGTGGCAGAAGCGCGTAGGGCATTGCAACAGCAACAGCCCGACCTTATCATATCAGATATTCAATTGGCAGATGGCATCAGCTTAGATGTGTTTACCGATGACAACATACAATGCCCCATCATCTTCACTACGGCGTATAACGAGTATGCGCTAAGGGCGTTCAAAGTGAATAGCATTGACTATTTGCTAAAGCCCATCAGCAAGAAAGAACTGGCAGCCGCATTGGATAAATTCCACCTGATGCAGAGCAAATTTGGCAACGAGGCATACCTGCAACAGATAAGCGAACTCTTCAAAGATTTTCAAGGTAGCAAGAAGTATAAAGAACGTTTTGCCGTACACATGGGGCGCAATGTGGTATTAGTGCCCGCGGCAGATGTGGTATGCTTTACCAAAGAAGAAGTGATATACCTTGTGAATAATGAAGGCAAGAAATACATAACTGACTACCGCTCGCTAGACGAGATAGAAGAGCTGCTAGACCCACAGGCATTCTTTAGAGCAAACAGACAACACATTACCGCACTACCATACATAGAAAGCATGCATACCGATGAAACGGGTAAAGTACATCTGAAAATGCGATTGCCTCAGTGCGATGATGTAGTAGTGAGTAAAGACAAGGCTGCCACCTTCCGTAGGTGGGTAGAGGGATAAATATTAAAGGCTCCTTATATAGGAGCCTTTAATATTGTATGTCTTAAGTAGTATGTGCTTTACTTGATTAGTAATGGCAAGGTCTGCTTATATTTACCTGAGTTTATTTTCAGTAAGTATGAACCTTGTGCCAGATCATTATTAAGGTGTATTGTATTGCTGAGTTTACCATTATTCAGTAATACATCTTCTTGATGAACAACCTGTCCTATCATATTGTAAATAGCTATAGAAGCTGATTGCTCATTGCTAATATAGCCTACTAGTTTAAAGGCCCCGTTAGAAGGGTTGGGTGAAATAATTACCTGTTCGTTTTTGCTGACATTACTAGTACCTACATTCACAAATATCTTGATCTTGTTACTGCTAACCGTATCTTGAGCACAGGCACTAGTGCCTGTTATAGCTACGGATATTTCATCACCATTACTTATGTCCACACTGGTTACACCAATGTACGTAGCTGAAGTAGCACCCGCTATATTACTGCCGTTTTTCTTCCACTGGTAGCTGGTAGCAGTGCCAGAAACGTTGGCGGTAAAGGTAACTGGTGTATACGGACCTACAGCATTAGATGGTGACGCTACAATAGTTGCTGCAATAGGAATATTGTTTGTTACACGTATATCTATACCATTATCATCTGAGAATGTAGTAGGAGAGCTACTTAGAATACGTATTCTATATCCTGTTCCTGTAGGCGTGTTGGTCGGTATCGTACAGCTAATAGTACCGGAGGTTTGTGAAGCTAGGGAACCAATATTTACGGGTGAGGCAAAGCTCCCGCTGGCATTTGATAGTTGTGCTGTAAATATATTTCCCGGTTTATAGTTTTTATTAGTAGAATAGTTTAGGTTGAAACTATTACCACCACATAATACAGTGTCTGTAAATGGCTGATTGATCCAGTGGCTATAAGTATTAGCTACTATTTCCGAATCATCTAATGCTCTGCCGTATATTTTCACATCATCTATAGCACCGTTAAACCAGAATGAAGTGTTACCTGTGCCCGATGCGTTTTTACCTATTGCAAATGGTAGCGTGTTGCCAAAGAATGTACCAAACGTAACGGTTGCTGTATTCTTAAGTTGACCATCCACATATATCTTATATACGTTGCCATCAAATGTTGCTACTACATGGTACCATCTGTTTGATACAATTGTAGGAGTATATTGCCAGTCAGCAGCACCACTCACCCCTTTGCTACCTGCACTAGATCTGAATACGTGTTTGCCAGTGTCAGAATAGTTGCAGTTATCTCCATCAAATGGGTTGTCTCCCATCGTTAGGCTTATACTACCTGTAGTGCCATGTAGGCCCGATGCTATAATAGCAGCTTCTTGGCAATAGCCTGTGTTATATCCGTTGACCTTAACAACAGCACAGATGCTATATTGGTTAATGTTCAAAACACTCTGATATGGAGTCATAATATAGCCATCCACGCCATTAAATACAGCAGCACTATTTGCTATGCCCGTTGAGCCTGTTGTATAACTAATGTTGTAAGGTGTACCGTTTAGCGAGTTGCCACTACCATCGTTTGTATTATTATTTAAATTCCAATGAGCTACAAGCCCACTTGTAGACTGAGAGTAAGATACCATTGGTAGTATCCCGATCAATAGTGTAAGTAGTATACGCATAAATTGGTGTTTGTATCAAAAATAAGATATCTGCTATTTTTTTTTCATTGCAGCTACGCGTACATAGGGCAGAGGTATTATTTTTTTGCAATCAAACCTGCATATACGTACATATTAACCGCTTGTTTTAAAAAAGCGACCCTTAAAGGGACGCTTAATAAGGTTGTTCTCATGTTAAGGAGTGGGTGTAGGTTGAGTTTAAAAGTGGTTGATCTTTTAATCCGGTGGTTAATACGCTACTAAAATAGAACGAAAATGACTTTTGCCTTTGAGTGGTTCTTCAAAAGTTGAGTTTGGTTCTACCAAATGATGTTTTGATTCTACGAAATGATTTCACATTAAATAAGCCACTAAAGTATTGTTTTGCAATAGTTTGACATTGATTTGAAATGCCTAAGTAAAAGAGTAGAAACTGTGTGTAATTAGTTGTCTAAATACCGGTTTTGATTAGAATAATGTATTGGTAGCGGATAGCCCAAGCTTTCCATTACGCGCTCCATTATGGGTTCATCCTTTGGGTTGTATTTCTTGTTTAGGTTAAAGCCATGAACCTTTGCCCAAGAGAGCCATTTTAACGCTGTAGGTAGCCCTTTGTAGTCTTTAAGTGTTTGATATATGTTTTTGCCTGATTGACGGGCGATAAGCTTAACAAGGTATGTTCCTTGCGTTTCATTTAATGCTAATATCTCATCCTCAAATTTATTACGGACTTCTTGCTCCTTTTGTTTTATAATGCGTTTACGAGCCTTTTTGTTTATGCTTGGGTCTTTTTCTATAGCAGAAAGCTCATTTAGTATTTGTGTTGCTTCGTTAACATAGGGTAAGATGATTGTTATATAATATCGCATTTGGTTGAATTGATATCGCTCATGTTCATTATCCCATTTATGTTTGGCTTTTACCTCTATTGTGTCTAGACTGGCGACTAGTATGGTGTCTTGTGCCATTGATATATGGCTAAACAATAAGGCCGCTATTGCTAAAACAATGTGCTTCATATAGTACATTATTGCAATGGCTATGCCAACATGTATAGTGTTTGTGTTTTTTAACAAAAAAAGGCGACTCCTTAGGAGTCGCCTGATAGGGGATAGAGAGGGTGTATTAGAAGTTGTTTTATTGTTTTTTAAATCTTAGCATCGCACGCCCGTTATCAGTATTGATAACGACCATGTATATACCTGCCGGTAGGTTGCTATTAAGGTCTATTTTCTCCTCCAGCATGCCTTCTTCAGCTGTAGTTGTTTTGCTATAGATGGTTTGTCCTATAGTATTTAGTATTGTGATCTTAACATCTGAAGTAGTACCTATATTACCTGATAGGGTAAATGTTCCATTGTTCGGGTTGGGATACATAGCAAAGCTTCTGGCACTAATGCTATTTAAATCTGTAGATTGTTTGTTGCCAGATGGTTCGTCATATTGCTGTATCGGCATGTAAGAAATATCTTGTCCGTTTACTATTTCACAATATCTGCTTACTTCATTTGCATTCAATACTCGGTCGTATATTCTTATATCATCTATGGCACCTGAGAACCAATATGGATAGCTACTTGAATTAAGTATACTATGTCCTATACTAATTGGTGCACTAGAGTCTTGCATGCTGCCTGCATATACTGTTGCAATGTTTACAAGCTCACAGTCAAGGTATATCTTAAATTCTTTTGTATCGTAGGTAGCTACCATTGTATACCATTTCCCTGTATGGATATTAGGGTTGTGTTGCCAATCACTATCATATTGAGGGTGTGCGTCTCCGGCATTAGCAGATACGACGTATTTGTTAGTGTCAGACTGGTAGCAATTATTGTAGGCATTATCATATACTACCATTGAGTAACCGTACTGAGATGGCCAAGCGCCTCTCCCTACAATATAGTTGCCTTGGCAAGTTCCATTATAGAATTTGTCCAACTTAACAACGGCACAAATACTATACTTTTTTAGGTTTAAGTCGTTTTGGAATGGTGCTGTAACATAACTTGAGCTACCGTTAAAAACTGCGGCTGAGTTAGACTGACCCGTCATACCATTAGTATATGTAATATTATATGGCGTGCCATCATGTCCTTTATTGGTAACGTCTTTTACATTGCCATTGAAATCCCAATGGGCGATCAATCCGTTTTGAAGTTGTTGAGAATATCCAATGGATGCTGTAAGCAATAAAACTGAGAGTATAGGTATGATTTTCATAAATATGGATTTTTGTAAAGTTACGCTACTATACTTATAAGCTTTAACGGAATTATCTTAAATGACCAGTTTGTTCTACGAAAGTGCGTTTTGATACTACGAAAGGTATTGTAATGCAATAAAAAAGGCACGCATAATGCGTGCCTTAGTATTATTAAGAATAATGTATTCTATTTACTTATGGTGAAGCGCAACGTTTTAGCTGCGTCTTCATTTTGTAAGTGTAGTATATAAGTACCTGTAGCCAGTTCTGTGCCAATATTTACAGTATGCTTCAGCTCAGTGCCGTTAGGCTTAGCTGTGCCTCTGTATACTGTTTGGCCTATAGCGTTCATAACATTTATGGTTACTTCTTTGCTAGAGTTCAGCTGACCTTTGATAGTAAATGTACCACTGTTCGGGTTAGGGAATAGTGTTACATTACCCAATTTGCCAATATTGTCTACCGATACTAGTACTGCTACTTTAATACCGTTACTAATTGCGGTGTCAGGGTCAGCACATCTGTCAGAGCTATTAAGCACTACATAAATACTATCACCGTCAGACATCTGATAAGTACCCCACACACTATTAGTAGCACCAACTACAGGGTTGCCGTTTCTCATCCACTGGAAAGAAGGGTTGTTACCACCATAGGTAGTAGTAGCGGTGAAGGTTACTAGCTCCATTGGCTCTAGCGGAGTATTCGGGTTCGCCGTTATAGATACGGTAGGCGCAGTAATAGGACGTACAGTCATTGTTACCTTATTACTAGTATCAGCGTGCCCCGGACAGTTAGGTATATTACTCAATACACATGCTATTATATCACCACTATTTAGGTTCGATGTATTGTAGCTAGTACCTGATGCACCACTTATCGCAGTACCATTCTTAACCCATGTATACGTAGGGCTACCACCACCATTGTTAGTTATAGCAACAAATGTTGCAGTTTCGCCTACACATATACTATCACCCGGACTAGGGAATATCGCTACTGTCGCCGTCGGGTTAACCGTTACTACAACAGAATCTAATAAAGATTCACAACCGTTAACGGTAGCTTGTACGTAATAAGTACCTGCATTGGTAGCAGTAGCATTAGGTATTGATGGGTTTTGCTGCGTAGAAGTAAAGCTATTCGGTCCTGTCCAGCTATAAGTAGCATTGTTTATGCTGCTGGCAGTAAGTATTAGTTGTTGCCCTGAGCAAATAGGGCTATTACTGTTAGCTTGCGGAGTAGGGGTAGTAATAGCTACTGCTACTGTTGTAGTGTCAGGCTCTGATGTACAACCATTTGCTGTAACAGAAACTATATAGTCGCCCGCCATAGCATAGGTAGCATTGTTTATAGACGGGTTTTGTGTAGATGAAGTAAAGCTGTTTGGTCCTGTCCAGTTATATGATACGTTGGTCATATTATGCGTAGCAAACAGACTCAATGTAGTGTTAGGACAAACAGGAGTATTACTACCTGCCTGTGGTTTAGCCGGTATTGGGTGAACCACAACTGTTGTAGTGTCTTTTACAGAGCACCCGCCTACACTTGCAGTCACTATATAGTCACCTGCATCAGCAGTGCCAGCATTAAGCTTAGTTGGGTTTTGTGTTGAAGATGTAAAACTGTTTGCACCTACCCAAGTGTAAGACACATTTGAAGGGTTATTGATACTGGCTTGCAGTTTAAGTGTATCTCCTGCGCAAAGTGGTCCGTTATTAGTTGCTGTAACTATACCCGGATTATAAATGCTGATGTCAATAAAGTTGTCTACAGATATCCTGTTTGGACTAGTAGAAACTATTCTCATTCTATACCCATTACCGGTAGGTGTGTTGTTAGGTATCACACAAGTTATTGTATCTCCTGTTGTATCTGCTCTCATGCCAATGTTTACAGGCGAAGAGAAGCTACCACTACCGTCAGATAGTTGTATATAGAATGTGTTTCCATTATTAAATGCATAGCTGGTTTTATAAGGAATACGTACTGTATCTCCTTGACAGAAAACCGTATCTACAAACGGGTGAACGAAGTAAGCAATAGTATCAATAATGAATGTAGCCATATATGCATCGTGGCTACTGCCAGATGTTGTTTGGTGAGCACCGGGAGTTGCTATGTTTGAAGAACTGTATGTAGAGCTAGCCATGTGTAGCCTACCCGTATAGTTGTATGATAAAGCGTCGCCGCCATTACCCCAGCCATATCCACCGTAGCCCCAGCCATACTCTTGACCTGTACCACCATAGTAAGTGCCGTATTGTTGCACACCTGCAGTATCAAACTCTGCAATATAGTCATCATAGCTACCAGCTATTGATGATTGGTATGCATTTGTAGTTGCTATACCATTATTACTAAGTGTACTACCACATAAGAATAGCTTATATGAAGGTGTCACTACAAGAGACCCGCCGTATTCGTAACTACTTCCTCCAAAGTAGGTACCCCATCTTTGTGTACCTGTTGGTGTAAACTTGGAGATGAATGCATCATAACCTCCATTTAGTGTGCTTTGGTGAGCACCGATAGTTGAAATAAGTTGCGTGCTATATGTGTTTCCTGCTATATATGCATTCCCATCAGGATCGCACTCTACTGCCATGCCCCAATCGTAGTTGAAACCACCATAGTAAGTACCCCATTGACGAGCACCATTACTATTAAACTTTACTAAGAATGCTTCCCAAAAGTTATTAGAAGAAGATATGCTGGCAGTGTGGAATGTTTGGTGAGCACCAGTTGTAGCTACACCTGAATCGTGCCAAGTATTACCAGTACAATATATATTGTTGTTTAGATCAGCAGTAATATCACTAATAGCACCATTGAAATAAGTACCCCATTGACGAGCACCATTACTATTAAACTTAGCTAAAAAACCACCATCACCATACCAATAACCACTAGGGTAGTAGGTACCTAGCTGTAGCGTGTCTTGGAATGAGCCTGTAGTAGATATATTGTTTAAACTGCTGGTGGTACCACCCAGATATACATCTCCGTTATTATCAATAGCTATGGAACTACCTCTGTCATGCTCTTGTCCTCCATAATAGGTAAACCATATTCTTTGACCTGAGGGGTTGAATTTAGCCAGATATGCATCCCCGTTATGATAGTAAGAACCAACATATTGCCCTCTGCCACCAAATGTAGTTTGGTGAGCGCCTGTAGTAGCTAAGCCTACTATACTATCTACACTACCTGTAAAGTATACATCACCATTGCTGGCACATACGATGTCACTTACTTGTCCGGGAAAGTAAGTAGCCCATTGTCTTACGCCTGCCACGTTAAACTTTACAAGGAAGCCGTTGTAGTAATTTGTAGCACCACCATATACGTAAGGGGTCAAAGTGTCTTGGTATGCACCAGACGTAACAATATTGTTAGTGCTCCAAGTCCAGCCACCCATATACACGTTACCCATAAGGTCTGTCTCACTACAGTTACTCCACTCTTGGTTAGTACCTCCATAGTAAGTAGCCCACTCAAGCCAAGGGTCTATGACTAGTGTGCCTTCATAGTCTGCCACACCAAAGCGTAGCTCGTTACCACTTACTTCAAAAGATGAAGCAATTTGCTTTTTAGTGTCAGCGTTGTAACTATATGGTGCTTGCTCTGTAATGCTACCCATTGCAGTGTATATAGTTACATCACCTTCATTCATTTCTATTCTATCCGCACCTTTGTATTTTATTTTTATATCTAAAACATCACCACCCGGGTGCACTACAAAGTCGTATTTAAGTTGCCCATTCTTAGTGTACAATACCCAGTCGATATTAGGGTAGATGTCTTTATAAGTAATGGTTTTGTAAGAGTATACATTTGTAAAGTCACCGTCACCAGCTGTATAATGGCGCTCGTAGTAGCTTTGCTGGTCACCTGTTACCAGTACAGCGTTTTTATTAGCACCTACTAGTTCTACGTCTAACCTTTGTATAGCAATAGGAGCAGACATTTTTTCTCTCTGCCTCTCCATTATTACTAGAGGGTCAGGGTTAAAATCATCTTCTTTTTTTGCTAATACTTCAGACCACTGATAGTGTATCTGTCCGGAGCCAATGAATACACCAAAGTTGTCGGTAGTAACACTGAAGTCGATATCGTTCCTTGGGTTAGCGTGTTGGTCTTTTAGCTGACCTTTATTTTCTTTAAAAGAAATGCCATTTGACGGTACTTTATCACCATCTTTAGCACTTGCTATATTGGTAGAAAAAAAAGTACAGAAAAGCATTGCCAACCCTATAGAGTAGGTAAATACGTTTCTCATGTTATAGATATGTTGTTGTTTGCCTACTGAATTTATGTAATAATATTGTCACTACATGGGTAGTGACGTCTGTAGCCCCTCATTTGCTAGTTTTTTAATCCTTTTTAAATCTTGTCAATTAACTTAAAGTTAATAAATGTGGATAACTTTAATATTGTGTCCTTTTAGTGTGCTTATTGAGCATCAATGATTATTAGGAATAATATTATTGATGTACTTTCATATAGATGTTTTGCCGCATTATATTATCTGTGTTATTAATAACCTCCGTATACGTTGCTACGGCGCAACAACTGTTTGAGCTGTCAAAAGGTACGGTCAGGTTCTATTCCGATGCTCCTCTTGAGTTGATAAAAGCATCGTCGGACGAGTTGCAGGGACTGTTGGATATGGAGCAGAAACAATTTGCTTTCAGAGTACCAATTGCATCTTTTATGGGCTTTAATAATCCCTTACAAAAAGAACACTTTAATGAAAGCTATATGGAAACAGCTGTTCATCCTGTAGCTACATTTAGTGGAAAGATCATAGAGGATGTAGACCTGAACACCGATGGTGAATATAAGATAAGGGCTAAAGGCAAGCTGAGTATACATGGGATAGAACAAGAGCGAATACTTTATGTGACACTAAAAGTGAAGAAAGGACAAATAACAGCGTCATCCGATTTTATGGTAGCGCTGGCAGACCATGATATAAAGATACCTCGTGTAGTATATGATAAACTTGCCCCCGATATTAATGTGTCAGTAGCTACAATGCTGATACCAAAATCGAACTAGGGTTGAGACATAGCATAATAATTCTCATTTTACTCTTTGTTGCAAATCCACTTGCAGCACAACAGCCGTTGAGCAGAGACCTATGGCTACGCGAAACAGGCTCTTCACTCAAAGTGAACGATATAGCACAAGATACCCTTGCCGGGTATATATGGCTGGCTACAGATGAGGGTGTGTATCGTTATAATGGCATCTCTTTCCAAGCTATAGAAGACAGTACTAATACCTCTGCTACAGCAATAAGTGTTGGCAATGGTTCTGTATGGGTGGGCTACAAAGATGGACGGGTAGCAACCATTGACCACGGTGTGCATCACTGGCAGAAGATACTTGGCGTAAGGCCACATACTGCTATAGCAGGTATCCAGTCTCGCTCTGATAATGTAGTATGGATATGCACCGAGGGGCAAGGCATCTTCTTTGTGATAAATAATGTAGGTTTTGCCTATGATAAGCGCGATGGTCTTTCTGACAACTATGTATATACCTATACCGAAGTAGATACTAATCGTATGCTCGTAGCTACGGATAATGGTATCAATGAGCTGACATGGAGTGGAGAGGAGATAAAGGCAAGAAAGATAACTACTAAAGATGGGCTGCCTGATAATATAATAAGAGTAGTAAAACCCGTACCCGATATATGCTGGAGCTGGATAGGTACACACCAAGGAGGGCTTGCATTGTATTGCAGTCATAGCCGAAAAGTATGGACGCCTATATGCCCAAGTAAATGGCAATGGGGGCAGATAAACGATATACTGCCGGTAAAGCTGGACGAGGCATGGGTAGCTACTAATAGTGGCTATTTGCTAAGGGTTGAGCTGCTAGACAGTAATGAGATAGATGTTACACCTTATCACTACCCCGGGCAGAAGCTGAATAAACTGATCCTAGATCACACAGGTAATATATGGTGTGCTACCAATATTGGCTTGAAGCAAGTAACTGCTGAATATCTACAAAAAATAGAGATACCCGAGCCTTACGATCTGAATAAACTGACCGTTATCAGCTACGACAAGCAGAATAACTTTTGGTATGCACAAGGTAATAAGCTGTATTGCTACAATGTGATGAAGGGTATGAAGCCAATGATGTTGTATACTGCACCCGCTACCATTACCGCACTATACAACGATAGGTTCGATAGGCTATGGATAGGTACGCTGAATAATGGTGTCTTTGTTCGCTCTCCCAATGGTAGTATGACCAAAATAACAGGAATTACGCCTCTAGCTACAGAAAGTGTATTGGATATAACAGGTACGGCAGATCGTATTTGGGTAGCAGGGCTACATGGTGTGGAAGAGTTGAGGTATGTAGATGATAGACTGGGTAATGTGAGTTTAGTAAAGCTACACAATAAAGATGCAGGTATTGGTAGTGACTATGTATACCAGCTATATGCAGATAAAAGACAGCGTATATGGATGGCTACCGATGGTGCAGGTGTGAGTATGTATGATGGTAAAGAGTATAGTCATTGGGATAGTGCGCAGGGAATGCGTTACAAGGTTATCTATACCATATCAGAAGATGCAAAAGGGAATATATGGGCTGCCACGCTAGACGATGGGCTTATAGTATATGATGGTAGAAACTGGCGCAACCTTGGTGCGCGTGAAGGACTGCGTGATAATAATATTACAGCATTAGCACCTACTGCGTCGGGACAAATGGTGGTAACACATAGTAAGGGTGTAGACGTTTGGTATCCTGAGAGCATGCAGTTTCGTCACTACGATACTAAGGCAGGGTTGGGTATCGATGCCATATCTGCTACACTAAAGCTAGCTGCTACAGACACGGCTGGTAATGCTTATATGCCTTATCAAGATGGGCTATTGATGTTCAGAAATCTGGGCTTAGGTTCTACAATAGATCCTCATGTGAGTATATCGGGTATAGACCTTTTTTTCAAAGATATACCCTATGGCAAACAAGACTTTAAATACAAGCAAAATGAATTGACATTCACCTTCGATGGGGTGAATCTATCGGCACCTAAGCCATTAGTCTACCGCTATTGGCTGGATGGATATAATGATAGTTGGATAGTAACCAATGATAAGTCAGTTACGTTTCCGCAACTGCCTACGGGTGATTATACGTTCAGAGTACAAGCAGCTCATAGCGATAATTTTGTCAACCCGGCAGAAGTAACCTATAGCTTCAGTATTGCCAAACCTTTTTGGGGTGAGATATGGTTCTTTGTATTAGTAGCTGCATTGATATGGGGAGTGGCGTATACTTATATTCGTTCGCGCGAAAGGAACTTACGTAAGCTAACAAGACTACAGCGAGAACGCATGATGTTTGAATATGAACACTTGAAAAGCCAAGTGAACCCGCACTTCCTGTTCAATAGCCTCAACACACTCACCTCATTGATAGAAGACGATAAAGAAGATGCTTTAGACTATACCGTCCACCTATCAGACCTATATCGCAATATGCTACTATATCGCGATAGGGATATGATAACGCTGAAGGAAGAATGGGTGATCGTAGAGAATTATATCTACATACAAAAGAGCCGCTTTGGAGATGCGCTGAAGCTAGAGGTGAATATACCTGATAATGTGATGAAGACAGGCAAGGTAATGCCACTTGCATTACAGCTATTAGTAGAGAACGCTATCAAGCATAATGTCGTATCTGTATCTAAACCATTGACCATATCAATTGTTGCAGAGAATGGATACTTGACCATCAAAAACCCGATACAAGAAAAGATAAGTAAAGAGAAAGGTGCAGGACTGGGATTAATTAATATTCGTAAACGTTATAAATTACTGTCAGGAAAAGACATCGTTCACCGTCGTATAGAGGGAGAATTTGTTGTAATACTACCAATACTATGAAGATAGTAATACTAGAAGACGAACAGCCTGCCCTTAAGCGGCTGACCAAACTGCTCCATGAGACTATTGAGGGGGCAGATATAATTGCACACCACGACAGTGTAGATGGTGCAGCAGAATGGTTTGGCAATAATGATATGCCCGACCTGATAATGATGGACATTCATCTAGCAGACGGCTCAGCCTTCGACCTATTGAAGAAAGTAGAGGTAAACGCACCTATCATATTTACCACAGCGTATGACGAATATGCTATAGAGGCCTTCAAAGCATCAAGCATAGGCTACCTGCTTAAACCCATTAAAAAAGATGCACTAAAGGAGGTGATAGATAAGCTAGATGGCTTCAAGACCATGTTCAGAAAAGGAGAGGAAGACATCACCAAATACTTCAAACAGCCCGACTATAAAAAACGTTTTTTGATACGCTTTGGCGAACATATAAAGACTATATCTGTTGAAGAAATAGCATATTTCTACAGTGAGAATAAAGCAACCTTTGCCAAAACTTCAGAGGGTAGAACCTACCCGATGGATATGAACTTAGACTCATTGGAGCAAGTATTAGACCCTGAGCATTTTTTCAGACTGAATAGGCAGTACATTATATCAATGGATGCTATTGACGAGATGAAGGCTTACAGTAAAGCGAGGGTAGTGGTGAAGCTAACCCCTGAGACCAAAGAACATCCTATCGTTAGCTCTGAACGTAGTGCCACCTTTAAGCAATGGCTGGCAGGTGAGTTGTAGTATTGATGTAGAACTATTTCGTAATTTGTAAGGTGTGAAGCGCATCGTACGGCTTCATCTTTGATATATACCGATTCGTCATGTTCGGTTTAGTACGCGTTAAGGCTATTTTTATTTTTGAACTGTAAAAGAATTCTTCCATGAAGAGATCCGCAAGAATCATATTGTTGGCCATAGTAGTGATAGCATGTATTGCAGGTGTAGTAGGTTGGCAGATGTATAACAAACCACACAAGAAAGCAGAAGATGTTGCAGGCATACAAGTAAATGTGTCGCAGCTGGCAAACGAATATACAAACGATGAACAAGCGGCAAATGCCGAATACCTTAATAAAGCAATAGAGGTAACAGGAAAGGTGACAGATGCATCGGAAAATCAAGATGGGATATTAGTGGTGATGCTAGGAGGTGATGACCCTACTGCGGTAGTACAGTGTACTATGAGAGATAAAACAGCTAAGGCTGAAGTAGGTGAAGAGATAACTGTAAAAGGTTTTTGCTCGGGTAAAAACCTGTTTGATGAAGTATTGCTAACTCAATGTGTTATTACTAAATAGGTAGTTCCAATAGTTATGAAAAGGTATACCCCATTCGTTGTAATGCTAGCAACTATATTGATGCTAGGGTCTGGGTGTAAACATAAGCCGCAAGTAACTCCTCAACAACCAATAAGTAGTAATAATGGAGGGGGTAATGGCAGTAATGGAACTAACGACAGCACTATTTGTTTTGAGCGTGATATACTGCCTATATTCATCAGCAACTGTACCAATAGCGGTTGTCACGACGCTATCTCTAAGCAAGATGGCTATCAGTTCACGGACTATAATTCAATAGTATCTAAAAACTTTTTAGCCGGTAATGCCGATAAGACAGAGTTGTATGAGAAAATAACCGAGGATAAGCAAGATAAAATAATGCCTCCTCCTCCCAATAACCC
>CAZPDA010000047.1:0-370 GCA_964585115.1 uncultured Flavipsychrobacter sp. | reverse complement strand
GAGCAAATTGCTTTAATAAGGCGCTGGATAAATGAAGGAGCTAAGAATACTACCTGCACCTCTGATTGTGATACCAGCAAATTCACTTATTCAGAAATAGTGCAACCAATACTTACTAAAAACTGTGTGGGTTGCCATAATATGATCTCTGACCAAAAAGGAGTGATTTTAGACAGCTATACTGAAACGTTCAAGGTTGCACAGTCGGGCCGTTTGTTAAAGGTGATAAAGCACGAATCGGGGGTTACCGCTATGCCGCTTAATGGCAAGCTTTCAGACTGTGATATAAAGCTGATAGAGAAGTGGGTAAATGCAGGAATGTTAAATAATTAATGCGTCTAAAAACTTCTGCACGGTTATTGTATTATAT
>CAZPDA010000046.1:0-17287 GCA_964585115.1 uncultured Flavipsychrobacter sp. | reverse complement strand
GTGAATATTACTTACCTTACTTGCCCCAGGCATACCTTTTCCACTTCAAAGCGCACAATATGGAGAAATATGTCAAAGAGGGGAATGAATACTTAGTGAGCGACCCTGTGATGGAGGAAAGCGCGCGCATCGCTTATGAAGACCTGGCAAAGGCGCGTTTCGCAAAAGGAACACCTGAGCCTAAGGGCTTTATGTATTATGTAAAGTCTGCACCTTCTGAGCTAGCCTATGAGAAAGCCATAAAAGCGGGTATTAAGCAGACCTGCTTCTTTATGTTATCTCCGCCGCTACCTTGGTTTGGGAACAAAGCGGTCTTCTTGCTATCTAGGCAAATAAAGAAATACCCGCGCAAGCTTACACCTCGTAAAGCACAGCTATACTTAGGGAATATCATCCGTATGCAGGAGGAGATAGGCACAGGTGGTGCCGGTTTCCGTTTTCTATATGCAGCCTTTCTGCAGGAGGCAGGCGAAATAATGGGGCGTGACGACCTAAAAGCCTTTTCAACAGAGCTTACAGGTATAGGTGACGACTGGAGAAATTTTGCCTATAGTGCTGCCAGAGTAATGAAAGACCGAAAGTCTGACCTGGTGTCTTACGATGAACTGAGTGATATGCTGCGCGTATGTGGTGAGAAAGAAAAAGATCTTTTCAAGCGATTGCAGCAAATTAAGTGGTGATATGAGGCATTTTGCCCCATGTTCGTTAAATTAATGTACTTTTACGCCCCTGTTTTTTAAGGTATTTGTGTTGTCGTCAGTAAGAAATATAATACTTGGGATAATTGATTTCTTCCATAAGCCCTTCTCGCGTTGGATAGATCAACAGACCTTCCGCTATTTGGCATGCGGTGGCGGTAATACCGTTTTCGGTATTGTGCTATATGCTGTCTTTTACAATTTTGTTCTGCAAAAGCAACCCATACCGATAACAGATACCATTAAGATAACACCACACGTTGCGGCATTCATTATGTCATTCTGTATCAACTTCCCTACGGGTTTTGCACTATCTAAGTATATCGTTTTTACCGAGTCAAATCTTAAAGGTAGGATACAGCTCTTCCGCTATGCTTTGCTGGTAGGGGTGTGTATCGTGCTCAACTATGTATTCATTAAGTTATTTGTAGAGATATGCGGTTTCTATCCTACACCTTCATATATTCTTACAAGTATCATAGTTGCGGTATTCAGCTATGTATCGCAACGCAACTTCAGCTTCAAGGTAAAAGAGGCTGTTGCTGAGTGATATGCCTATAGATATTATCTTCTTCCTTTAACGTACTTTTGCACAGCATTATGACGCAGGAACAATTGAAAGAAATGCGCGACCGTGTGCAGCATTTGCAGCACTATCTGAAGATAGAGGAGCGTACTGCAAAAATGGAAAGCGATAAACAGCTGACCTTAGCACCGGGATTTTGGGACGATAACGACCGTGCCACAGGCATCCTTAAAGAGATACAACTAAATAAGTTCTGGGTAGACCTCTATGAAGAGGTGAATACTACCGTGGAGGACTTTGCTATACTATTTGAGTTTTGGAAAGAAGGTGAAACCTCTGAAGAAGAGGTGCTAGAAGCGTTTAATAATGCGAAGGACAAAATAGAAGATGCAGAGTTCCGCTCTACATTGAGCGAGCCTGAGGATGAGATGCCTGCTGTAATGGTCATCAACTCCGGTGCAGGTGGTACGGAAAGTCAGGATTGGGCAGAGATGCTATTGCGTATGTATCGTATGTATGGTGAGAAGCAGGGCTGGAAAGTATCGGAAATAGACCTTCAGTATGGTGACGGTGCGGGCATCAAGCAAGCTACTATGGAGTTTGACGGTGCTTTTGCATACGGACTGCTGAAAGCAGAGAGTGGCGTGCACCGTTTGGTACGTATCTCTCCATTCGACTCTAATGCGCGTAGACATACTTCATTTGCTTCCGTATTCGTATATCCGTTGGTAGATAGCTCTATAGAGATAGAAGTGAACCCTGCCGACTTGGAATGGGACTTCTACCGCTCAGGGGGTAAAGGTGGACAGAACGTGAACAAGGTAGAGACCGCCGTGCGATTGAAGCACATACCTTCAGGCATTGTTGTAGAGTGTCAGCAGGCACGTACGCAGGGTGAGAACCGAGAGAAGGCAATGACCATGCTTAAGAGCCAGCTATATGAGGAGGAACTACGCAAGCGTGAGGAGTTGAAAAATCAAACCAACTCCAGCAAGAAGAAAATAGAATGGGGGTCGCAGATACGTTCATATGTGTTCCATCCATACAAGATGATAAAAGACCATAGAACAGACTACGAGGTGGGTAATGTACAACCCGTGATGGATGGCGAGATAGATGAATTTATCAAGGCATATTTAATGACCGCAAAAGAGGAAGATTAGTTTTGGCAAAAGATAAGGACAACAAGAAAGTACTCGATATAAAACTACTGGGACGCATATTCTCTTTCACGCGTCCTTATAAGGCTACGCTGTTCCTTACTGTTTTCTTATCTATAGCTATAGCAGGGTTGGCTCCATTGCGCCCATATCTTATACGTATATCTGTAGATAAGTACATCAACCAGCAACTGCTGGAAGGCTTGATATGGATATGTGTGATACAGCTTGGCGTATTGTTGATAGAAAGTCTGTTGCGTTTCGTGTTCATGTATCGCATCAACTGGCTGGGGCAAACCGTAGTGAACGACCTGCGTAAAACGGTCTTCAAAAAGATAATCAATCAGAATATAGGCTATTACGACCGCACACCTATCGGTACACTTACCACACGTACCATCAATGATATTGAGGCTGTGAATGAGGTGTTTGGTCAAGGTGTTATCTCTATTGTAGCAGATGTACTTACCATCATTGCTATTATAACGGTGATGCTACTTACCGACTGGAAGCTGACGCTTATATCGTTAGCTACATTTCCTGTAATGATATTGGCAACTTACATTTTTAAAGAGAGTGTAAAGAAGTCTTTCCAGCGCGTGCGTAATGCGGTATCACAACTTAACTCTTTTGCCCAAGAGCATATAGTAGGCATGTACATAGTGCAGGCTTTTGCAGCAGAAAAGAAAGAGCATAAGAAGTTTGAACAGATAAATAAAGAACACCGCAGCGCGAATATCAGTGCCATATTTGCCTACTCAGTTTTCTTCCCCGTAGTGGAGATAATACTGGCGGTATCATTAGGGTTATTAGTATGGTGGGGTGCTATCAGAATGTTGCACTATGATGTAACGCCCGGTATCGTTATTGCATTTGTGATGTATCTGAACTTACTATTCCGTCCGTTGCGTATGCTGGCCGATAAGTTCAATGTATTACAGATGGGTATGGTAGCTGCAGAGCGTGTGTTCAACGTGTTGGATAGTGAAGAGAACCTACGTAAGAATGGAGACCATAAGCCTGAGCAGATAAAAGGAGCTATCTCTTTTAAGGATGTACACTTTAGCTATAAGATAGGTACTCCTGTGTTGAAGGGTATATCATTCGACCTAAAAGAAGGTGATACCCTAGCTGTAGTAGGGCATACCGGTGCGGGTAAGTCTTCGCTTATCAATGTGCTGAACCGTCAGTATGAGATACAAGAAGGTAAGATATTGCTGGATGGTGTAGATATTCGCGAGTATGATATAGATAACCTAAGAGGACATATAGGTATCGTATTGCAAGATGTATTCTTGTTCTCCGGTACAGTGTTCGATAACATCACCCTTAGAAATGAGAAAATAACTTTGGAAGAAGTGCAACGTGTCACTAAACTACTTGGTATTCATGATTTCATTATGACGCTACCGGGTGACTATTACTTTAATGTAATGGAGCGTGGTAATAGTCTGTCTCAAGGTCAGCGACAGCTTATATCTTTTGCTCGTGCATTGTTGTACAACCCATCAGTACTAGTGCTGGACGAGGCCACCTCTTCTGTAGATAGTGAAAGTGAGCAGATGATACAACATGCTATTGATACATTGACCAAAGGGCGAACATCTATTGTTATAGCACATAGGTTGTCTACTATCCGTATGGCTGATGATATCATCGTGATGGATAAAGGGAATATAATAGAGCAGGGCAATCATGACCAGCTGATAGAAGAACAAGGCGAATACTACAAGCTATATACTGCTGTAGAACGCCAAAAGGCGCAGGAAGTACTATAAGTACTCCCTGACTTTTTATGTTTATTTCAATCTTTTATCCATCCAGTCACTTATAGTATTCAATACGTCTGGCGAGATGGTCTGTTTCAAATTTGAATATTCCTGTACGGTACATTTTGTACACTCTTGAAAAAGGTGGTTGACCTCAGGCACTACTATTACTTCATGGTCTTTACTCTTAGACTTGTTCAGCGCGTTTTCCATGCCTTTACTATTAGGCTCCGGCACTACCTGAATATCCTTTTCTCCGAAGAGTGCCAGCACAGGTATAGATAGGTCTTGTAATGCTGGTGCGGGGTTGTACTGAATAAAATATTTGAACCAAGGCTGTGCTGCTAGTTCTATGAATTGTTTGGCTACTTTATCGCGTGCAGCATCGCTGTTAATGCCGGTGGTCATTAGTACTACACCTTTATCTGTAGTAGATACCCAGTTGTCTATAGCCGTTCTTACTTTAGGTCCTGCTGTGGTAGTGTCTTTTGCTGTGCTTACTATGCTCATTAGTTCTTTATAGAGTACACAGTATCTATCTACCACACTATCTACTAGACCCATTGACCTCAAGAACGCTTTGTTTTGGGCGGTCATCAGGTCTATACCTTTTACACCAGGTCCTGCATTTAGTATCACAAAGCTTACATCATCAGGTCGTTTTTGCGCCACCATTGGTGCTATCATTCCACCCTCGCTATGCCCCAGTAGTCCTATTTTATTTTGGTCTACTTCTTTTCTTGTTTTCAAGTAGTCAATACCTGCTATCACGTCTTTTGCAAAGTCTGCCGATGTAGCACCTTCAGGTCCTTTTGATGTTTCGTCTACACCTCTGTCATCAACTCTGAGTACTATGTAGCCTTTTTTTGTCAGGTGGTCGGCTATCACCATAAAAGGTTTGTGGTTACCTATTTGTTCATCCCTATTCTGTGCTCCTGACCCTGTTATCAATACTACGGCAGGATGACGTTTGTTATCTTTTGGGTAGGTGATGGTAGCTCCATATTGCATACTTTTATCATCATTATGGTAGATGACATTTTCATTATTGTAAGCAAAAGGAGGTAGCGGGGTTTGCGGTTTTTCAGGAGTTTCTATGGGCTTGGTGCTCTTGGTCAGCTTCACAGGTACTGTAGCTCCGTTCTGCATCCACTTAGCATCTATAGTGCTGTCATTCACCTTCGTGCCTTCTATGTTCACATTTATCATGTCTACAAACATGCTCATCTTATCTCCATTGAAGAAGACCTTAGAGCATGGTATCTTCTTTGCACCCTGTGTAGGTACATCAAGCGTAGCACTCTTGCTATCGCCATCTATATGAAAGATGACAGGTATGTCTTGTCCTGCTTTTAGAACGCCTTGCCAGTTGCCTGTGTATTCGCTTTGGGCAAAGGAGGTAAGCGTAAGTGTTAATGCTGTAAAAAGGAGTAGTGTATGTCTCATTGTTTATTCTTGGTTGGCTTTATTTTTCTTGAATAATCTGAATGAATAAGATATTGGTATGATAACTATGATGACTAGTATAACCTGCATAGCTATGTTGGCCCAAAGTATAGGCAATGCTAAGCCTACTATGATGATAGCAATACCACCTATGAACCATAGTCTGCCACCTAAGCGGTGTGTTTTCTTCCAGTTGTCTTCATCGTTCAGTGTCCACGGTACACGAATACCTGCGAAGTAATTGGGCTTAATGTTATACATCACATTGCCTAAGAATGCGAACAGTGCACCCATTAGCGGAACAATAGCTTTTTGCCATATTTCATTATCAGGAGATACTGATGCAAAAATGATGATAAGTGATATTGTGGTCATAAATAGTACTATGCCTGAAGCTATCTTATAGAAGGTCTCACTTTGCCCTGCCTTTGCTCTCTTGGGGTCTATTTTATGAATGTTCACCATCAAGAGGTATACACCAAAGTTGATAGCAGTCATGAAGCCCATGATAGCTAGTAGGGATAGCTTATCCTGAAAGCGATTTGCTTCCCCTTTCATATTAAAGTGCATAGCTACCTCTTGAGGCACACTATCCCATATAAAGAGTAAGTAGCCCAATGGTATCAAGGCAAGTATTACTATTGGTAAATGTTTAAGAAGTTTTTTTGACTGCATTGATGTTATGTTTTATAAGTTGGTCAGGCTTTTGTAGTTGCATCACCCATTTCAGTATCTCATCTACTACTGTTGTGTTTAGCGAATAGTAAATGAACTGTCCTTGCTTGTCTGCTTCTACAAGTTCTGCTTGTTTCAGTATGTCCAGATGGTGAGATATGCTTGGCTTAGAGATGTTGAAATGCTCGGCGATATCTCCTGCCGTCATATCATCTTTCTTCAGTAGCTCCAGTATATCCCGTCTCGTCTGGTCATTCAGTGCTTTGAATAACTTATTCATTGCTTAATTAGTTATTTAGATAAATATCTAATTACTCTAGATCATTTCCAAAAAAATACCCCTCATTAACAAATGAGAGGTATTGAAAAAAATGATAAATGTGGTATTAGTGCTGGTGATAACCCTGCTCACTAAGAGCTTCATCCTTGTTATAATTGTTGTGTAGGATGAAAGAATAAGATATAGGTATCAGTATAGATACGATAATTGCTATTATGAAAAATAAGTTACCTAAAGCATAAGACAATAATAGCCCCGCTAACGATATAGCGATACCTGCTGCAAACCATACCGTACCCGCAAGGTGGTGCGTACGTACCCAGTTCACATCACTATTAAGCGTCCATGGTAGGCGTATACCCATGATATAATTCGGTCGTAAGTTGTATAATGCATTACCCATAAATGCTACTACCAAACCGATGAACGGTATGCTTAACCCTTGTGCCGGTGTCACGTTAGTTAAAGTATATATACCAAAACCTGTGATGAACAAAGTAAGCATCAATGCAAGGTTGTCATAAGTTCTTGTTCTGTCTACAGGTGCCAACTTGCGTTTAGTTCTATTGATACCCGTTATGGATGCATAAATGAGGATATTTGCAATTGCCATGATACCCAGTACCCAAGCCAAGCTTTCTTTACTGGCCATTCCATCTGCCGTCCATGGTACGGAGAATGGGAGTGCCAAACGTGTAGGCAGTTTTGTATACATCATCAATAAGTAAGTAACAGGTATGAACTGTACCAATACCACAAATAAATTCTTAAATATCTTCTTCTGTTTCATAACCGTTCGTTTTATAGCACCACTCCAAGCAAGCAGTGCTTGTTACTAAATATGGTCAAAATAGATAAACGCGTTAAGAAGGATAGCTGCAGAAGCAAAGCGGCATATCATCTGCCGTGTTATTAGCGCAGTGCAGTTATGCACCTATTAGTATATTCAGAAAGGCATAGGCTATGTCTCACTTAAGGATGCATCAGCCACAAAAAATCCTTCTTATTAGTATAACAAGAAGGATTGGAAAAATGTTCAATAGAAATATTAGCCTACAAACTCAACAGCCTTTTCCACCATTTTTTTAGAGCCGATGAAAACAGGCACACGCTGGTGAAGCTCAGTAGGTTGTATATCTAGTATTCTTTCTTTGCCTGTAGTAGCCTTACCACCCGCTGCTTCTATTAAGAAGCTCATCGGGTTGCACTCATATTGCAGGCGTAGCTTACCATTTACATTCTTTTTATCATCAGGATAGATGAAGATTCCACCCTTTATAAGTGTACGATGCATATCTGCTACCATAGAGCCTATGTAGCGGTGAGAGAATGGTCTGTTAGTTTCTTTATCATCTTCCATGCAGTAGTCTAGGTAAGACTTCATACCATCATGAAATTTGCAGCTATTACCTTGGTTGATGGAGTATATCTTACCATCTTCTTTACAAGTAAGGTTCTTATGAGAAAGACAGAACTCCCCGATAGATGGCTCTAGCGTAAAGCCATTCACACCTAGCTTAGTAGCATATACCAGCATTGTGCTGCTGCCATATATCACATACCCTGCTGCCATTAGTTTATTACCCGGCTGTAAAAAATCTTCTTCAGTACAAGGGCTGCCCAGCGGACTTACACGTTTGTATATAGAGAATATAGTACCGATAGATGCATTTACATCAATGTTTGATGAGCCATCAAGCGGGTCGAATAGTACCACATATTTAGAGTTGGCAGAGTATTCGTCGTCAAAAGCAATGAAATCATCATTCTCCTCAGAGGCTATACCTGCGCAGTCTGCACTATTCTTCAATACTTCTATCAAGGTCTCATCAGCAAAGATGTCCAGCTTCATTTGCTCCTCGCCCTGTACGTTGGTAGCACCATGCTTGCCTAGTATGTCTACTAAGCCTGCCTTCAATACTTGTTGGTTGATGATCTTACAAGCAATACCTATATCCCTTAGTATTGCAGATAGCTCGCCTGTAGCTTGCGGAAACTTACGAGTTTCATGAATAGTGAACTCGTCTAATGTCATTAACTTTCTATCGGGATTCATTATATCGTATTTATAAGCTGCAAATGTAATAAACGCTCGCTACTTTATCCCTGCCTGTGTTTTTAATGGCAATGTTACTTATTTTAGTAGTAGTTCCTATTCTGAACTATTGCAATTACCTTTGCACAGCATCATTAATTGGCACCTGCTATGATACAGTACTTCAAAAATATCAATCGCCAGACATTGGAGATCCAGCAGTCCGAAGGTGCTAATTGGATCAACGTCACACCTCCTTTTCAAGAAAATGAGATCGATAAGCTGTCGGAGACAATGCTTATCCCTCGCGATCTATTGACCGATACCCTCGATATAGAAGAGCGAGCACGTTATGAAGAGGAAGATGGTGTAAGGCTTATCATCTTAAAGACCCCGGTAGAGAATAAGTCGCTGAACGAGAGTGATGCAGACTATGTTACCATCCCAATATCTATAATCATTACAGAACGCAATCAGGTCATCACGGTGAACTCTTTTGAGAACGTAGCGATACGCCGTTTCTTGAACACCTTTGCCAAACGTCATCCTGAGCGTCCGAACATGATGGTACTGAAGATATTTGAGAAAGTGGTGGTAGACTTTATGGAGGTGCTGAAGGAAATTAACCATCGTCGTAATATACTGGAGCAGAAGCTGTACGACTCTAACCGTAACGAAGAGCTACTATACCTGATGCGTGTGCAAAAAAGCTTAGTGTACTTTGTAACCGCACTACGTAGCAATGAGCTGCTACTGATGAAGATGGCGCGTACCAATTTCCTGCATTGTGATGAAGAAGAGCAGGAGTTCTTAGAAGACCTTATTGTAGAGTTTTCACAGGCATTGGAGATGGCGAATACTTATACCAATATCTTGAGTAGTACGATGGATGCCTTCGCCAGTATCATCAATAACAATATGAACATGGTGATGAAACGCTTGACGAGCATTACCATACTTATATCCTTACCAACACTTATTGCCAGCTTTTATGGTATGAATGTAGATATACCGTACGAGAGTGGTGCTTATAGTTTTGCCATTCCGGTATTGTTGTCTATTATCGTATCTGTGGTAATGACGGTTTACTTCAACAAAAAACGCTGGTTCTAATATATGGCTACACCAAAGCGCTTCAACATCAGAGTATATGGTATCTGGTTGCAAAACGAGCGTGTATTGGTGAGCGAAGAAGTGATAAAAGGAACAACCTTTGTCAAGTTTCCCGGTGGGGGATTAGAGTTGGGTGAAGGCATACAGGATTGCCTGAGGCGTGAGTGGCAGGAAGAGCTTGGTATGGATATTCGAGTTTTGGGTCACTTTTACACCACAGATTTCTACCAACCTTCTCTTTTTGATGATACACAGGTCATCAGTATATACTACAAGATACAGCCTATCCATCCTGATAACTACATCATTAATCGTAATGAACACGAGCACAGCTACTGGATAAAACTAACTGATATTACAAAAGATACCTTCTCTTTGCCAATAGATAAAAGGGTGGCACAGATGCTTTTAGGTCAATAAATATAATTATTCAGTATCTTTCTGAGCCCTTATGAAGAAAGTTGAGTTAAAGCCCTCTTATGATGTGGTGGTTATCGGCGCAGGTGTCGGTGGTCTTACCGCTGCTGCTATGCTTAGCAAAGCCGGACTATCCGTCTGTGTCTTAGAGCGAGAACCCCATGCCGGAGGTTATCTTGCAGGTTTCCGTAGAAAAGATTTTCGTTTTGATACCGCTATACATTGGCTGAACCAGTATGGCCCTGACGGGTTGGTGACACAAGTATTTTCAGCTATTGGTAGCGACTACCCTAAGTCGGTAGTGCAAAAACGCATCAAGCTATATAAGGGCGATAAGTTCAGCTATCTACTTACTAGTAACCCCGATGAATTTAGAGATGAGCTAATAGCGCAATATCCAAATAGTAAAGAGGGTATCATTCGTTTCTTCAAAGCAGCTAAGCGTATCGGTCACTCGTTCAAGAACTTTGGTAATATCTTCCGTTCTGAAGAGACCATGCCATCTTTTAAACGCATGACCAATAAGTTACGCCTGCTCAAGTTTGCTATGCCATTCATTCCGTTCATTACTTATAGTGGAGAAAAGGGCATGGAGCGAGGGCTAAAGAAGTTCTTCAAAGATGAAGGTTTAAGAGAGGTATTCTCTTCTGAGCATGAGCTGTTGGGTTGCCTTGTACCTATAGGTTGGGCATATTATCAAGACTTTCAGAGCCCGCCAGTGGGTGGTGGACAGTCTATACCCGAGTGGTTGCAATATGTGGTAGAATATTATAACAACGACCTTTTCTTTAAATGCGATGTGAAGGAGATATTGCTGGATGGTAAGCAAGCGAAAGGGGTACGCTTTGAGTGTAGGGGACAGGAGTACAGCGGTAATAGTAAGTATGTGATAGCGGCGTGTGATGTTGCGACATTGTACGAAAAGATGCTGCCGAAAGATGCCATACCACAAAAGTTACTAGATAAATTAAGCGGTGCAGAACTTTATGCATCTTCGCTCACTATATCAGTAGCGTTAGACTGCCCGCCAAGAGCGCTAGGCTTTGGTGAAGAGATGGTACACCTAAGTAGTGCCAAAGTGAGCAGAACAGACCATGGTTGTGGTGACCCTAATAAGAGTGAAATAATAATTCTAGCCCCGTCTCAAAGAGATAGTACACTAGCTCCCGAGGGCTGCGGGACCTTAACCATCTTTATGCCGGCACTTATGGACCAGTATAATGAATGGTGTACCGAAAAAGATGAGCAGGGCAACTATATACGTGGTGCTGCTTACAAAGAGAATAAACATAAGTTGGCAGAAGCCGTAATAGAAAGAGTAGCATCATCTGTCGCACCGCAGCTAAAAGAACATATTCTCTTCTATGATGTGGCTACACCTGTTACCCATTGGCGATATACAGGTAATAAAGGGGGGACAATGATGGGTGCACGCCCCGGTAAGAAGAATATGCAAAGCAAGGTTGCACACTACCGCACGCCTATCAAGAACCTACTACTGGGCGGACATTGGGCTGAGCTGGGTGGTGGTGTGCCAATAGCTACAAAGGCTGGTGCTAATGCAGCACTGCTGATCTTCAAAGAAGAGCATAAAGAAGCCTACAAAGCATTGGCTGGCTATATGGATGGTAAGGTGAGTTTAGATGAGTTTTTAAAGAACCCTGCATTCAAACCTTATGACAATTCTTGGGTACGCAAACCTACTCCCGCCGAAAAGTTAGCCGTTCGTAAGCAAAAGGTCTGATTTTATTTAATGTTGTTTATTGTGTATTTTTGTTATTGTAGGTGAAGATAAAATCCCTTGTTTTACAAGAGCTATTTGCCTGCTTAGCGAGAAGTTTGTTTCAGTTTTTACCCCTGTGTGTGTCGGGAACAAAAGAGAACAAAATAACTGTAAAGAGTTGATTATCAATAGTAGTATTGTTTCTGTTTTGTTCCCTCGGAAACAAAAAGAACAAAACGGGAACAAATAATAGAAATCATTTAACGGGCTATTGTCACCAAAGTTGCAGAACGACATACCTTTGCAGCTTCCCAAATTGCTCCGATGAAGTTATTACTACAATATTTAAGTCGATATAAATGGTTGATAGCCGTAGCATTGATACTGGCGTCAATGAACCAAGTATTCTCATTATTGGATCCCTATATTTTTGGTCATTATATCATTGATCCATTTGCTAGCCAAGCAACAAAATATACTAAAGCAGAATACATCAAAGGTATATTGTTTGGATTATCTCTGTTAGTAGGTACGGCGATGGTGTCTCGTATAGCCAAGGCTTTTCAAGATTATGTGGTCAATGTTGTGATTCAGAAGTTTGGTACCAGACTATACACTGATGGGTTACGTCATGCATTACAGTTGCCTTATCAAGAGTTTGAGGATCAGCGTAGTGGTGAGACCTTGTCTATATTGCAAAAGGTGCGTGCCGATTGTGAGAAATTTATCAGTGTTTTTATCAATGTGTTCTTTGTTACTTTGGTAGGGCTTGTTTATGTAATGGTCTATGCCTTTACGCTTAATTCTTGGTTGGTATTTATCTATTTGGGTGGTGCTATTACTCTTAGCCTGCTTATTAGCGTGTTGAGTAAGAAGATAAAGTTGATACAAAAGAGTATCGTATCTGAGACCAATGCACTTGCAGGGTCTACTACCGAGTCGCTTAGAAATATAGAGTTGGTGAAGAGTATGGGGCTCACAGGGCAAGAGGTAGAGCATCTAAACAAGACAAGTATTAAGATACTTGGACTTGAGTTGCGTAAGGTACGTAGTGTTAGGTCTATTATGTTCATACAGGGTACGTTTGTGAATTTGTTGAGACAGTCTATCATGTTCTGCTTGTTGTATTTCCTTTTCCTTGAAGAGCTTACTCTGGGGCAGGTGATAACCATGCAGTTCTATACCTTCTTCATCTTCGGTCCGCTGCAAGAGGTAGGTAATGTGATACTGGCTTACCGTGAAGCCCAAGCATCGCTAACCAATGTAAAAGAGCTATTTGCTAAAGACATAGAGGCAAAACCTGAAAATCCTGCTAACCTCGGACAGATAGAGAATCTTCGTTTTGAAAATGTGACGTTCAAGCACAACTCAGCTTTCAAGCCTGCACTAGATGGTATCTCATTTGAAGTATCCAGAGGGGAGACCGTTGCATTTGTAGGACCATCAGGCTCGGGTAAGACCACTTTAGTAAAGCTGCTAGTAGGTCTGTACGACCCTAAAGAGGGTGATGTCTATTATAATGGTCACCAAGCAAGCCATGTAGATTTTGATGAGCTACGCCAGCAGTTAGGCTTCGTTACACAAGATACACAGCTATTCTCAGGTACTATTAAGGAGAACCTACTGTTCGTAAATCCTAATGCAACAGAAGAAGACCTGAATGAGGTGCTAGCACAAGCTGCCTGCCAGAACCTATTGGCTAGGGCTGAAAATGGCATTGATACCAAGATAGGTGAGGGCGGATTGAAGCTGTCTGGTGGGGAGCGCCAGCGCTTATCTATAGCACGGGCATTGTTACGCCGTCCAAGGTTGATGGTTTTTGATGAGGCTACCTCAGCCTTAGATTCGCTTACGGAAGAAGATATCTCTAAGACCATACGTGATATATCAGAGCAGAAAGAACATATCGCTATAATGATAGCACACCGACTATCTACCATTATGCACGCAGATAGGATATATGTGCTGGAAAAAGGTAAGGTGGTAGAAATGGGTACGCACGATTATCTATTGGGCGAAAAAGGTCTTTACTACGCTATGTGGCGTCAGCAGATAGGTGAGCGTAAGGATACCAATATCGGATAGTGTTACAGTACTATATTCTGCAATAGTGTGCACTTTTCAGGGTAGTCTGTATTGTAGTGTAGTCCTCGGCTCTCTTTGCGGAACTGAGCACTTTTTACAATAAGGTATGCTGCGGTAATAGCATTACGCAATTCGCATAGCTGAGATGATACAAGAGTTGTTCGGTATAGCTCTTCGGTCTCATGGTGTAGCAGGTCTAAACGGCTCATGGCGCGTTGCAGACGAATGTCATTACGTACGATACCTACATAGTCACTCATTACCTGTTGTAGTTCTTTTATACTTTGTGTTATCAGTATCATTTCCTTTGGCTGAGCGGTGCCCAGCACGTTCCAGTCAGGTATGTTGGTCCTAAATTCGATGTTATCGATGTTTTTAGCCGCATCCTCGGCACATCTATGCGCAAAGACCAATGCCTCAAGCAATGAGTTTGAAGCTAAGCGATTGGCTCCGTGTAGCCCTGTGCTGGCTACCTCGCCACAGGCATATAGGTTGTGTATGGACGTGTTGCCATGCGCTCCTGTTTTGATGCCGCCACAGCAATAGTGTGCAGCAGGAGCTACGGGTATCATCTGCTCAAACACGTCTATGCCTATGCTCTTGCACTTTGCATGGATATTAGGGAAGTGTTTCAGGAACTTCTCCTTATCCATGTCTCTACAGTCAAGGTATACATGCTCAGTACCATTCAGCTTCATCTCATTATCTATGGCGCGGGCTACTATATCACGCGGAGCAAGGTCCTTACGCTTGTCATAACGCTCCATAAAGGCCTCTCCATACTTATTCCTAAGTATACCGCCATCGCCACGTACCGCCTCTGTTATCAGGAAGGATGGGCTGGCTCCGGGCTCGTGTAGTGCCGTAGGGTGAAACTGGATGAACTCCATATTCTCGATACGCCCCTTAGCACGGTATACCATGGCTATACCATCTCCTGTTGCTATACAAGGGTTGGTAGTGCTACGATATACTTGCCCAACACCGCCTGCTGCCATTACGGTCACTTTAGATAATATCTTTTCTATCTGATAAGTATTAAGGTCTAAAGCATATACTCCATAGCATTCTATATCCGTGGTAGATTTAGTAACTAGTGCACCCAAGTGGTGCTGCGTTAAAATATCTACCACATACCAATGGCTGTTGATAGTTATGTTGTCGTGGCTGTTTGCTTCTTCTATCAGTGCGCGCTCTATCTCATAGCCCGTTATATCCTTGTGGTGGAGTATACGATGTTCGGAGTGACCGCCTTCTTTGCCACGCATATATTCACCATCAGCATCTTTATCAAATTGTGCTCCCCATTGTATGATCTCTTCTACACGGTCAGGTCCTTCTTTTATTACAAGGTCTACGATCTCTTTGTTGCACAACCCATCTCCTGCATCAAGTGTATCGTTTATATGTTTTTCAAAGCTATCGTGTTCAGTATCATTCACTACAGCTATACCGCCTTGCGCATACTTAGTATTAGTCTCATCGGTATTTACCTTCGTCAGCACAATTATAGACTTGTTGGGGAAGCGACGAGCGGTCTTAACAGCGAATGTTAACCCTGCGATACCTGAACCTATTACTAAGAAATCTGTCTGCATAGAACGTATAAAAAAACGGTCCTCAATATTTGAGGACCGTAAGTTAAGAACAATTTTAAGATCGAAATGTTAGAATGATGTAGTAAGACCTAAACGCACACCACTAAATGCAGGCTCGTATCTACATACACCACCTGTACAGTTGATACCTTCTACCTGCTTTACATAAGCCGCTGTGAACCTGTGTGGCCCTGTTGTATGCGCTGCAAAGAATTGATAGTAATGTTGACTACCTGTAGTAGCTGTTGGGCCGGGGTCAAAGTTGTACATGTCTGATACGGCAAAAGACCATTTTGGCGCAATGTTGTACTCAACAAGGCCAAATATCCATGAACCGAAATCTTGCTCCGTATGTTGATATTCCCACTCTGTACGTATAGACTTGGTATTGCTGAATTTGTATGTGAATTCAAAGAAAGGAGTAATAGCATGTAGCATTGGTACCCCAGGTTTTATCTGATATAGCTCTTGGTTGTACTCTAAATACTGAGCACCTACCTGCAAGCGCATATTGTCCCAGCCACTATAGTTAGCTTCAAAATAAGCTTCTCTATATAGCTTAATATCGTTTAGGGTATTAATGTGTGTATAGTTCAGCGTAATATCTAGTTCGTCGCTAGGAGAAATAAGTATATCTGCACCAGCACCCTGCTCTGATAAGTTTTGAGAAGCAGGTGAATAACGAGCAATTAGTCTTTGTGGGCGTAGACGAGCTATGATAGGTTGCCAATTCATTAGACCGCGTATCAATACCTCATTTGCTGATGTACGCATCTCAAAGTTATCTGTACGCTTACCTGTTAGGTTTATTGCAAAGCCCTGGCGAGCATAGCTAAGGGTACTAAATAATACATTACCCGTTTGTTGCTCAAGTATACCGGATTCTCCTACTATATTGTCTTCGGTTTTGTAACAACCTTCAAAATACCAGTTTACACTTCCAATAGTAAGTGTGTTATAGGCTGTAAAAGCATACATGTTATAAGTAGGTACAAATCTTGTAGATAGCTCCTGGCTATTGATCGTAGATACTACCTGATCCATAGAACCTTGGTCAAGTGTTCTATTTAACGCACCAACACCTGGTGTGATAAATACATTATCACTTAGTGTAAAGCTGCCTTCTACATTAGCACCTTTGATGATAGGCTTGTAGGTCTCAAACAAGAATTTTTGTTGACCTGTAAAACCTTTTACCATAATATTATCAGTAAGCTGATATTGTATATGTAAACCGACAAGTGCATTATCTATAAGCAACCCTCTATCTTCATAAGATCGGAAGAGGATACCACTACCTATTTGGTCATAGATATATCCAGCAGTTATGGTCAGTTTCTTAAAGTCTTTACTGATACGCCATGCTCCAAGTCCCCAGCCATTCAAGGCTTGCGTTGGGTTATATAAGTTGGAGTTGTGGAAGGCATCGGCACGTAGAGAGGCGGTAAAACCATTGTTTGAATATCTAACCGTTAGCCAACCTTGACCACCACTAAGGTAGTTATCGTATAGAGGGTTGTTTGCCGCATTGATGGCAGAGTCTCTATCGAAGAAGTTAACACTCATCATTAAGTCACCGGACAAATTGCCTTGAGCCAATGCAATGTGACCAGTTAAGACAAATGTTAAAAACGCAAGGAATTTTCTCATCAAATAATGTTTGTTTCTCTTAAAATTTTCCGAATTTAGAATCTTTGCTAAACTTTGGCAAGGTTTTAGTACTTAATTTGACAGAAGAATTAAAAATAAATTAAAATGATTA
>CAZPDA010000045.1:0-17289 GCA_964585115.1 uncultured Flavipsychrobacter sp. | reverse complement strand
ATTTATAATATACCAGCTAACCAATACCTTTAACTATTTCTTGGACATTATCTTAAAGAAGTTAAGTAGCTCGGGGAATAGGATACTATAATTCATTCTACGAAATTGAACGTCTTTATTCAAACTAATATCTATCGGCAATATCTTAAAACCGCATTTGTGAGCTTTTCTAATAAACTCGAGATCAAAGAGGTATCTATTAATCTTAGTATCAGTAAAAGTATCTGCGACAGTTCGTTTAAAACCCTTTAATCCACATTGTGTATCTGTAATAGGTATTGATAATAGGCTACGGGTCATAACCCTCAACATACGTGATAGTGATCTTCTAATAAACGGTACGTGTTTATAGTACTGCTCATCTTTTACACCTACAGCTACGTCACAACAATTAGATCTTAATGCGTGATATACATTCAAGAAACTATCTGTAGTGTATGGGAAGTCTATATCTGTATAAATAATTAGGTCTCCTTCTGCTTGTTCCACTCCCCAGCGTATAGCATGCCCTTTACCTTTATTTGTAGCAGACTCTAAATATGAAAAATTAGCTTCTGACTCGCTAAAAAAGTCGACCAGATCTTTATCAGTTATAGTGTGAGTACTACCATCATTCACCAATATCACTTCTATATCTTCGTCTACACGCTCTCGAATATTGTTGTAGTTGCGAATAATATTAGCCACCCACCCATTTGGCGGATCATAACAAGGTAATATGATAGATAACAAAGCCTAGTACAATGTTTACTGTTCTACAAATGGTGTAAAATAGTAAATATTACTACCACTCCATATGTGGGTATGTACGCTGCATATATTGAAGCTCAGTAAGGATAAACCCTAAATGCTCAGAGTGCTGTCCTTTTTTTCCGCCTTCTTGCATCCAGGTCACATCCGGCTGGGTAAGGGTCGCCTCATCTAACACCTTAGCTATATGTGCTTGCACTTTGTCTTTTAAGATATCAGCACTTGGTATTATACCATCAGCAGCTAGTGCCTTTTCAGCATCGCTCATTTGTAGCAGTTCTCCTGTATACGTCCAGTAGTCATCCAGTGCGGTCTGTACGCGCTCATGGCTTTCTTCTGTACCGTCACCAAGACGTATCATCCACTCACTGCTCCAGCGTAGGTGGTAGGTCACTTCTTTTAGTGATTTTTCGGCTATTGCAGCTAGTTGTGCGTCGCTGCTATTCTTTAGCTCTGTATACAGATAGAAGCTATATACATCGAATAAGAACGAACGTACTACAGTGTAACCCCAGTCATTATTAGGTTGCTCCACCAATAGAACATTCTTAAAATCCCAAGAATCTCTTAGGTAAGCAAAGTCATCCTCATCAAAAAGCTGACCTTTCTCTATCATTTCGTCATAAGCTACTGAAGAGAATAGCTTTGACTTATCTTCTTTTGATAAGGCATTGATCTGCTCCGCTGCATATTGATAATAGCTACGTGCCTGACCAAGGTGGTCTAGTGCCATATTCGTGATAGCGATATCTTGCTCCAATACGGGACCATGACCGCACCATTCACTCATTCTATGCCCTAGTATCAGTGCGTTATCAGCTAGTTGTAAGGTGTATATCAGCTTATTGATCATTGGTATTATTTATTACACACAGATAAAAGATTACATATGCTTCAACTCGTCCGGCAAGTTGTAGAATGTAGGGTGACGATAGATCTTATCATTAGCGGGGTCGTACATAGAGTCCGACTCATCGGGGTCTGAAGCATGGATGTGCTTACTTTCTATCACCCATATACTTACGCCTTCCATACGGCGAGTGTATACATCACGCGCATTTTCAATAGCCATCTCTGCATCTGCAGCGTGCAGGCTACCCGCATGTTTATGATCAAGCCCTGCTTTACTGCGTATAAACACCTCCCACAGTGGCCATTCTGCTTTATTATCTGTTTGCTGTGCCATTTTAGTACTTAGTATTGATTATGTGTGTTTAAAAAGCTTATGCTGCTTTTTGATCTTTCTTCTTAGCAGATCTTTCTTTTCTCTTCTCAGCGTGTGCTACAGCAGCATCGCGCACCCATGCACCATTATCCCAAGCGTCTACTCTTGCTTTCAAACGCTCTTTGTTACAAGGTCCATTACCTTTTACTACGTTCCAGAACTCATCCCAATTGATAGCACCGAAATCATAATGTCCTGTTTCCTCATTCCATTTCAGGTCCGGGTCAGGAACTGTAAGTCCTAGTATATTAGCTTGCTCTACCGTTACGTCTACAAACTTCTGGCGAAGCTCATCGTTAGTGAAACGCTTGATGCGCCACTTCATACTTTGTGCAGTATGCGGGCTATCAGCATCCGGTGGGCCAAACATCATTAGCGATGGCCACCACCAACGGTTCAGTGCATCTTGAGCCATTTTCTTCTGTACTGCTGTACCATTAGCCAATGTAAGCATGATCTCATACCCTTGGCGCTGGTGGAAGCTCTCTTCTTTACATACCCTTACCATAGCTCTGGCATATGGTCCGTAAGATGTACGGCAAAGTGGCACTTGGTTCATGATGGCTGCACCATCTACCAACCAACCTATGGCACCTATGTCTGCCCAAGTAATAGTAGGATAATTGAATATAGAAGAATATTTAGCTTTTCCGGTATGTAGTTGGTCCAGCATCTCATCTCTGCTGATACCCATGGTCTCAGCAGCGCTATATAGATACAGACCGTGACCACCCTCATCTTGCACCTTAGCCAGCAATACTGCTTTACGTCTAAGGTTTGGGGCACGTGTTATCCAGTTACCTTCTGGTAGCATACCTACTATCTCACTATGAGCATGCTGTGATATCTGGCGGATCAATGTTTTTCTGTAATCATCCGGCATCCAGTCTCTCGGCTCGATGCTGATCTCTTTCTCCAACTTTTTGTCAAACTCCTCTTCAAACGAATGTACCGTCATAACAATACCTTTTAAAAGTTTATATGTCTACAAAGATAACATTAATGCGACAAAGAAGTTTATGACATCTGTCATAAACCATGCATATTATTGGGCAAATATGAACCTGAGCGTCACCCCTGCACGAGTAGTGGTGATCGGGTAAGAGCTGGTAACATACGGGATGCTCTGACGCCTATCGTAGAAGAACCTTAATGTAAGCTTGTCGCTAACGATATAGTCTACTGATGGCGAAATGGTTATTACCTTCTGACCACGTGTTACTACCGTCACCTCTTGTGCCAAATAGTTGTTCGTACTCTTATCATCCCGCAGGCCTATATCTACCTTCACATTGAGGTCATTGTTCAGCTTCCTTACACCAAACACCTCAAATGGTAGCACAAGACCTCTGATCCTATAACCCAGTCCGAATACATATTCTGTACTTCTGGTCTCACTCACCTGATAATCTATCAAGCTTAAACTAACGCTACGTGTCTTACGATATTCGAAACGAGTAGTCAGATTGTTCTTGAACGAAGCATCGAAACCGATCAACGGGTTCAGCTGCTCTGATATAGTGATATTCGGCACTTGATAGAAGGGTACGAAGTTGCCCGAGTTAGAATCGATGAATGATGGGAACCCTACACTGAATACATCTTGATAAAATAATGTAGATACAAAGCTATTCATTGACATTGTACCTGAATAAGCGTGATTCACTACAAGGTTATTCATTACTTTTCTGAACAGCGGTATTTTAGTTAGGCCTGTATATGTAGCACGCCAATTAGGCATTGGTCTGTAATTCCTAAATGGATTAAAACGAATATTAGATCCATCGTCATACTCTACTAAACCTACCTCCTTAGCATTAACACCTGTATAGGCTGAGATAAATGCCGGCACCAATACATCTTGTGAAAACTCTGTATACCCTTTATAATATTCGGGGTTATTCGGGTCGCGCGTATTATTATTGTAAGGGTTAGCTTGTCCCAAGCGTTCTGAAACTACAGTTCTGTTTCTCAAAAATTGCTGGAAAGTACCCGCAGTGCCGCCTGCTTTGAACATAGTCTTCAACCCTATATAAGAGATAGTAAACGAACCTGTAGCATAAGGATTGTTATGCGTAAACTCACCTACGCCAGACAAGGTAGTATCCTTAAACAGCTCACTATAAGACTTACTGAATGTTCTCGTAAGACTCATGTCTATTCTCAGATCCCTAATAGGCTCAAACGTAGTAGTAATATTCAAATTTTGAGAATACTGCTGTTGAAACTGCATATTGAATAGCGAGTCTCTACTCAATCTATTAAGCCCAGCTTGCGTTTCCAGCCAACCTCTATCTGGTTGATATCCGTATATAAAATCAAAACCTGGTGCTCCAGTTTGTGTATTCATACCTAAGAATCGGGTACTATCCATATACCCTGGCAATACCGTTCCCGAATTCTCAGTATAGTTAAATGTTGTCCGCTTGGTCATCGTAAGCAACCTACCGCCTATTCTTTCTACGTCAGACACTTGTGGTATCTTATTCCTCCGCTCCATACGTCGCTTCTTACGTTCTCGTTTACGCTTCTCTTTATCAGCTTTTTTCTGAGCTAGCTTGCGAGCTTCAAATATCTTCTTTACAGAATCCAACTCATGATTGCTGAGACGAGATGCCAACATGGCTATAGTTACTGTATCTCCTCCGTATATCAATTCATCGTCTGCTAGGGCACGAGGCTTATCAGGCTTAGAATCTGTTGTAGGTCGTAGATCTTTAACATTCTTCTTGTTAGTAGAATCTTTAGTTTTTTGTCGTGCAGGTTTTGGTAAGTTAACTGCTTTCAACCATCGTTGTTTATTATATAACTGGCGGAAGTTAAACTCTCCGTTTATCTGTTTGGTTTGTGTATTGCCAAGTGTATTACCTAAATCATATGCCAAGCGAGATGCAGCTGTCCAATCATATGTAGCTCCATAGTTGATACGCATGTTTACCCAATCTGTAGCAGGTATTTTAGAGAATGGAACATTGTATGATGCATTGAAATTTTGCTGATATGCTGTATTTCTACCAAAGGTGGATAATCTGTTATACAATGAATCTCTTTTTTGCTTACTATCTATTTTACCGTATGGTTCGTCTATACGAGAGTTGTTCACTGCACTATACTCAAACGATAAAGAACGTGTAAGTTCCCACCTCAACCTGTATTCTCTTCTCCAAGTAAAGTTTTTGTAGAAAGTAGGAGGTATACTATAAAGCCCATCTCCTATATTTCGTACCTGTGTTTCGTTGACTATCCTATGTAGGTCTGTACGGAATGTAAAGTTTGATGGAAGAGGGTTGAAGTTGAACCCTTTGATCAGTGCCAACCAACGAGACTTAGACTTGATTAGGTTCTTAAAAGGTTCAATTGGTTTTGTAGGTACAGAATAAGTATATCCTAACCCTAGCTTCTGATCTATGAGCTCATCTTTTTCTATAATCGAATTACGCTTAAACTGTCTGTTATATGCATAGCTAAAGTCAAAGTTCTTGATACTCCAAGGCATTTTCTTAGCATTCTGCTTATCGGGATTCCCTAATATTCGAACATTTGAGAAGTTAAGGCTGGTAACTGACATATAGTCTTGGGCTACCTTTCTTAATGAATCTCTTTTAGAAGCGGTCTCTGCAGCTTTTAGTTTATCCTGATAAGTAACATCAAGATCATAAGGGTCGTATTGAGGATTACTTACATTTTCTGAATAACCAAAGAATACAGGAAGCTGTACGCCCCATTTTCTTGGTAGTAGCTTACCTACATTTAGATTGGTAGACCCGTTGTATTGATAGAAGTTATCACGGAAACGGTCGTTTAGTCTTTGGTCTATATTACCGTAGCCCTGAGTATGCATACTACCACTTAGGTTCACATTACCAAGATCTGCCAGCTGTACGGTTACCTTACCGGATGCTGCATATCCCGGCTTTTCATTCAGCCCTGTCATACGCAACTCATTAAACCATATCTCTGCACATTTTGGTAAGCCATCATCAGATGGTGTCAAGTCTGTTTTTTCAGGGTTAGCAATACCTAACATTACTGTCTTAGCATCACCAATATTTGGATTACCAACTACGATAATGGTATTACCCTTATCATCTATTTGCGAGTATGGGATATACGATGGTAATCCTTGATTATTACGTTCAGTTTTCACAGCTACAAGGTCATCTAATATCAAGTCCAGATTATTAACTTCTGGCCATACATCAGTAGCGGTACCACTACCATTAGGTGATACTTTCAACGGCACCTGATATTCATAATAGTTATTCACGAAGTCACTACCAATACGTATCAATGCTCTTACATCACCGTCTCTCAAAGGCTGCTGCCCAACACGAGACTCTACGTGCATGAACATTCTTAATCCCTGAAACTGGCGCATGTCTACGTTCACTTCTTTGAACACCGCACGTGCATCACCATCTTTAAGCCCACATACCTGTAACGATAGAGCTTGTTCATTTAACTGTATGGTTTGTCCGTTAGATACATTTGCATTTTGCCTGTTTACACCTGGTGGTATTACGTATGGTATTGGTTCTCTATCACTATTTTCTTCAAGGCTCACGGAGCTTACAGAGAATTCTACATCACGTTGATCATCTTCAGGGATATTCTGACCCGGGTTCTTCAGAGAGAACAAGTAACGACGCCAGTTGTTACGACCAAGATCAAACCTTGCAAAACGTAGAATAACGCTATCCTCAAATCCACTCATAAACATGCGGATAAATCGAATAGATCTGAAATCAGAAATATTACCTACTCTTTTATCATACTCTCGTATAGGTATTTTAAATTGATACCAAGTCTCTACTTCTGTTCTACCATTAGGTAGTTTAACGTTACTCTCTTGCTTATTAACAATAAAGTTGGTTCCCACCTGCATATTAGGTGTTATATCTAAACGATATTGATAATAGTCTTCTGCAGTATTCAGAGTGTTATCTCTATTTATATCTTCAGACTCTGGAAGGTTTGTACCTGCTTGTGAGTATTGAGATGAGGCATCAGAAACAGGAGAGTTACCATGTGGGTTATTAAAGAATTTGTATCTAGCTGTTACATTAGTATTATCATAAGAAGGGTCTCTAAAATACTTGTAGTCATCTGCAGCAGGGTCATTCTGGATCTGTTGCAACACCTGTCCTTGTACTCCTTTTGCTGCTACTTGGCTAAGGTATTGTGCAAAGAATTGTTTCTCCTCTTCGTTATTTAAGCCATCATAACCGACGTCTTGTGCTGTACGTGCATTAGGGTCGCTATCAAACGCTCTGGTAATTTGCGGCTGAAAAGAAGGTGGAGCATAGCCCCAGACACTCTTATCTAACTTAGCGGGATCTTTAGGGTAAGGAATACCATTTTCAAAGAATTTTTTACCATCTCTTAATACATCCTCGGATATATTACCCAAATTGATGTAAAGAGAACCTCCTTGCCTGGCAGGCTCATTGATGAATGGATCCATCACCCAAAACTCAATAAACTCTACGTTTGCCTGTTCAAAGTTGCTATTATCAATAGACCTCATGATACCACCCCACCTATCTCTAGGATTAGTAAGTGTACCGTCTGTATTAAGACCTGTTACATCAAAGTTGTACGGACCTCTTTGGTTTGGATAAAACGCAAGGTCTAATGTGCTTAGTGCATTTTGTAGAGTCTGTAATGATCTTTGTGGGAATACATCATTCTGTTGAACAAGTCTTATATAGTGTTGTAAAGGGTCATTAGCTATATATCCAGGTATACCATTTGGCGGATCTACAAGTGTAGGCTCCAAAAAGTACCAAGCTAGCCTTGCTCTGTTCTTACCATAGTCAAGCCCTTCGCTAGTAGCCTCGGGGAAAAGAACATTACCAGTTTTATTTGTAGCTCCTGCAGGTGTAGTTGCTAGTGTCCAAGCGTTAGCAGGGAATTTGAGATCATAAGAACTTCTGGTACCTTCAAAGTCGTCTACATAAACCGCACCTTCAGGGTCCAATGTGTTTATCTGCCTTGGGTGGCCCGGAAATAGACCTGCAACCTCACCTGTTACATTTACTAAAGATGGTGCTGTAGTTGAGTAAATTGGTAGTTTATCCAATATTCTCGTAAGTCCCGGAGCTTCAGACTGATAGTTCGCATCAAGACCAATAACAGTGTTTTTAATTGGGTCTTCACCAAAGGTGGTTTTTTGTGTGAATGGACGTTCAGTCAACCTCATATAAGTACCACCAAGTATCAACTTATCATTCACAAAGTAGTCTAACCTAGTACCTATGAAATTCTGAGTTTGGAAACCGAATGTTGCATTATCCTCATACTGTACGTTTATTGGAATACCTGAATTAAGTATACCAGTATTCAATATCTTTAATCTACCTAACCCGTAATCTATCTGATAATCTACATTCTCTACAAGCTTCTGTCCTCCGGCGGTAACTGAGACTGAACCTTGTGGTATATTAAAACCACCTAAAAAGATCTCTGATGATGACGATGACTTATAAGACCCTTTTATAACAAATCTATTATTCTGCTGAAACTGACTTGCTACTGTTTTAGTACTATCATATAATATATTGTACAAATATTTTCGTTCTAAAGTTCCCGTATTACCTAATGCAGGACGAAGATCTTCACCAAATGGCTCAAGCACAGGGAATATGATCTTACCTTGTTGTGTATTAATAGTAATACCTTCTACAAAATCGAAAATACCATCAGGAGCCGGGTCATTTTGTACATTAAGTCTATCTAAGTTTAGCAATGTAATAAGCGGTATACCGGCGCTTGGCCCTTCAGGGATGTATCTTTTTTCGCCACCACCCGGATCTTGATACAATACGTTTAGGCGAAACTCGTCTTTAGAAACACCAAGACCACCCAGTGCATATACGTTCTTCATCATCAAATCCCATATTGGCAACTGAGGATTTGGAGCAGTACCTTTTAGCAACTTTAGAAAAAGTATCGGCTGATTAGCTGCAGTAGTTGTTCCACCTTGTTGCCCTGCACCTGTTGGTGGTAGGTCTTCAGCAAACTCACCTACTTGATAAACTTTACCATTGTAAGTATAACGGAATGCTACTGCCAATACATCATAAGGGTTTATCTGCGTATTTAATGAGATATAACCAAGCTGAGTATTGAAGGTGTACTCCGAAGCGTTCAATTTGCGTGCTTGAGTTGGGGCAAAATCTTTCCCACTTTCTAAACCGGGTATACTATTTGCCGAAGAGCGCAAACCCGGGTTTTGTTGCAACATTGTATACAACTGGTTAGCATAGTTATCCGGCAACCCACGGGGCACATTTTTCACAGCACCTTGTAGTGATTGGTTATATGGAGTTGACTCACCCATATCCATCAAACCTACCACATTACGTACCCCCTCTGTAGCACCTGTACTATTTGTTATCCATACTTCTATCTTGTTGATCGTTACTTGAGAATTGATAACAGGATAAGTGCTTAGTGCTTTATTATAGTTATTTCTGAAATACTGTGATAGTAAGAAGTGCCTATTCTCCTCATATTCATCTGCCTTGATAGCGAATGTCTGTGTTTGAGAACCTCCCTGTATGGTCAAGCTTTGTCTTTTAGAACGCTGTTGTGATAATACTGATGTAACCCATAGTTTACCAAACTGCAACCTCGTTTTAAGACCGAATAGAGATTGCACACCTTGTATCAAACTACTATTAAGGGGGAAACTTACGTTACCTGCCTCTATCTTTTTTATGATCTCATCTTCCTTACCTGTATACTCTAAGCGTTGCACATTCTGAAAATCGAAAGTAGCTTGAGTATTGTTACTGATATTCAGTTTTAGCTTATCACCCACTGTAGCTAGTAGGTTGATATTCATCTGCATATCAAAATCGAATATTCCGTACTTCTGTGCTCTTTGTGGTAGTGTAGGGTTCTTTACGTTCTGCCAGTTACCACCAAAGGTCACATCTACGTTACCCTGAGGTTTTACTGATATCGTATTGCCACCAAATATCCTGTCAAAGATACCTTCCTTATACATGGTAGGTAGCTTAGGCTTCTTATTGAATAGAGAAAGCGCATCCATTCGACGCTTCCAGTAGTCTTGTTCCTGTTGGTTTGCCTGATACTTTTGATAATCGTCAAAAGACATGAAGGTAGGAGCATCTAAATAAGTATCGCCTAACTTTCTTGAGAAGTAGTACCCATCAGCATCCGGATCATATTGTACATCCTTATCGATATTCGCCGGGTCTTGCAGATCCATACTCTGTGGTATATTATCTACAGGAGTTGTCTTATCGTATATAGGAAATTTAAGGCTGTCTTCATTATATACCTTTTCCTTCTTTCGTTTGTCAGTATCAGAAGGGTCAGGCTCGTAATAGAATGGTACTCTATACCCACGTGCAGCCGCATTTATCAGCACTACTAACAGTACTAATACTAAAAGTAATTTATATCCAGAGTTGCTACTGCTTTTCAAAATCGTTCTTACCTATTGATTTATAGCACCTTAAGTGCTTGCTTAATTAATTGTTCTACAGTAAGCGACGATGAGTCTCCTACTTTTTTGATAGCTCCCTCGGCAGCAGCCTTACTGATACCTAAGTTCACTAATGCAATTAACGCATCATTAGCAATTGTATTGTGTTTAGTACTAGCTAATGTACCTTGTTCTCCGGCTTCAATATTCAGCTTACCCTTAAGCTCCAGTATGATTCGTTGTGCTGTTTTCCCTCCTATACCTTTCACTTTTTGCAAGGTTTTAGTATCATCTGTTGCCACAGCAGAGCTCAACTCTTCAGGGGTAAGTGATGAGAGTATTATTCTAGCAGTAGCTGCGCCTACACCATTGATGCTAATCAACGTTCTAAAAGTGGCTCGTTCTTGTTCATCTGCAAAGCCATACATTACCCATGCATCTTCTCTGATATGCAGATGAGTAAACAGTTTACACTTATCAGACGTCTGAATTTTGCTATATGTTTGTAAGGTAATATGCACCTCGTACGCTAAACCATTTACCAACACATAGAGCAGTGATGGTGATTTATGCGTGATCTGTCCTTCTATATATGCGTACATACGCTTCTTTTCACTTAGGGGGTTGAAAGTTAGTATTTTTCAGATACTTTTTGACTCTATGATGTCTAAAATATGTAAAAAATATAACCACTGAACACCCAATTATATTTTCATTAAAAAAAACAACGGGATGGTAACAATTACCACCCCGCATAAAGTAAATATCTATTTTCTTGGAATTAATACCACCAAGGAATTTTATTCGTCTCTAGCTTATAAATAAACTGGATAGATATTGTAGAATAACCATCTAATACATCTTTATTACCTCTTGGTGTCCAAGGCTCAGCCTTAGCACCGGGCTCTATATACCATTGCTTATCATACACTTGCTTAGCAATGTCTGCCTGCTCAGCGTTCAGGTGACGATCATAGTAGTCTTCAGTTGCATAATAACTACTTACGTTGTCTAACCTGTCTGTACCTGTCATGCGATACAGATACTCAAAACCGATCATACAGTCATTACCAACATCCCAACGAAGACCCAAACCTAGACCAGCACAGTATTGGAAAGGAGTAGTTGCTCTTGCACCAGACCCCTCAATACCATCACCTTCAAGAGATAACCAACGAGTGTCTACCCAACGCTTACGACCTGTAAGCGGGTCGATCAATGAGGTCTGAGGACGGAAGTAAAAACCACCAATACCTGCTGTGATATATGGCTGCATGCGCTTAGCTGCCATTTTGCTCTCAGAGTTGAACCTTAAAGGCATCAACTCGAAAGATAGCATACCTTCCCAAATATTGGCGCGCACATCCTGATTACGCAAATAGCGTTGATATGCGTCATCTTCAATAGACGAAGCTTCTTTTGCCTTATTATAGTTCCACTGATCTGTTGCATACAGGGTACCATAATTAACACTTAACCTGATCGCTAAAGATGGGTGTGCAGTGTAACGGGCAAATATCCCACCCATGAATGTGGGATTATTGAAATAATAATCGTTGTTGTAATGATCTAATATACTTTGAGTACCTACATCACCCCAAAGATCTGCCATCCCAAAGTTAATTCCTACAGAATAACCTGGATGTTCAATGTACTTTCTGGGTATAGCCGGTTGTGCAAAAGCTGTTGTAACAGTTGCACTTACGCATAATACTAAAAGGCTACGGATCAGCTTTTTCCGCATGAGCTCTGGTTTTAGCGTTGAAGATATAAAATATTATTTTCCTTTAAAAGCAGCTTTTCTCTTTTCAAGAAAGGCTGATGTTCCTTCACGCATATCATCCGTGTCAAAACATTCACCGAAGCGGGCTACTTCATTCGCAAACCCTTGAGGGTCAGCTTTGGCTGCTTCATTCACACAATATATAACTTTTGTAATAGCTAAGGGAGCTTTTGACTGAATTTTTTGTAATATTTTCTTTGCTTGGCCCAATAGCTCTGCTTGAGGATATACATGATTTACAAGACCTAATGCTTTTGCCTCCTCTGCGCCTATCATATCACCCGTCATAGACAGCTCCATAGATTTACCTTTACCCACCAGCTGTGTAAGACGTTGTGTACCACCATAGCCCGGTATCAAACCTAGATTAACTTCAGGCTGACCGAATTTGGCATTATCAGAAGCTAAACGGAAGTGACAAGACATAGCCAATTCACAACCGCCACCAAGTGCGAAACCATTTACCGCAGCTATCACAGGCTTAGGACAGTTCTCTATTTTACTGAATACCAGGTCTTGACCTTTTTGCGCAAGAGCAGAACCTCCTTTACCATCCAAAGCAGAGAACTCTGATATATCAGCTCCTGCCACAAAAGCTTTTTCTCCTGCTCCTGTAATTATAGCCGCCTTTATCTCGTCATTTTTATATACATCTTCCAGCGCTTTGCCCAGTTCTTCTATCACATCTTTATTCAGCGCGTTCATTTTGTCCGGTCTGTTCACCGTTATCACCAAAGTGCCGTCAAGCAGTTCGGTCAATATAGTTTGATACATAGACTTATGTTCTTTTATATTATTATTTATTTCTACTAGAATAGGTCGCCTCTGTGTTCTGCAGCCCAGCTATTTATATATGTAGCTATCTCAGAGGTAGGTGCACCTGGAGCAAAGAGCTTGCCCACGCCCATCTCGTTCAGTTGCTCCATGTCTTCCTCAGGTATGATACCACCGCCTGTTAGCAGTACATTATCTAACCCTTTTTCTTTCATCAGTCCCATCAGCTTAGGGAATACGGTCATATGCGCTCCGCTAAGTATGCTTACGCCAATAGCGTCCACATCTTCTTGCAAGGCGGCATTTACAACCATATCAGCTGTTTGCCTTAGACCTGTATAGATAACCTCCATACCAGCGTCTCTAAGTGCTGTTGCAATTACTTTAGCGCCACGATCGTGGCCGTCTAGTCCTACTTTTGCTACCAACACCCTTACCGGGCGCTGCATCTTATCTGCCATAACGTTATAAAAAATGCTTGGTAAAAGTAATAATTTAAAATTCGTTAATGGTAGTCCATGGTAAATGTTTTACCTTCAAACCTTTCAGGATAGGAACCCTTATTTGTGATATGAGACGTAATATTATACTAGTTGCAATATTGCTATTGTGCATAGAATCTTCATTTGCCCAAAAAGGCTTTTACATCAACCCCACTTTCAGGAACGGTATAGGACTATCGGAACAAGAGGGTGTAGTAAATAATAACAGCTCTACCAATGTTGTATACGCACATGGTGCAGAGATAGGCTTTGGCTACAGCATCAACAGGCTCAGAATACAAAGTGGCATTGGGTATAATCGTTCTGCCTTCAGCTACAATGCTCCAACAGTTTTCTTCCCAAACAGCAGTACAGAAGATGTACGAAATATAATGTTCAACAGCCTAACAGGTGGGCTACAAATAGGGTATGTGCTACGCAACAATAAGCTACTGGCTGTAGTACCATACATTGGCGCTACCTATGGGCTTAATTATAGCGCAAAAAATGTAACAAAACTAGCAGACGGCACTATTATCAAGAAGAAGATGGAAAAGGACACCTTTCAGGATACATATGAGCAACAAAGCATATGGGCAACATTCAAGCTTCATTTTGAATACCGCTTTGCACAAGATGCTGCATTAGTATTTGGACCTGCCATACAATACATGGTCACTGATCTATATAGTATCAATATAGATGGAGACATCCCTACCCTACAAACACACAATATCTTTATGGATATAGGGCTGATATGGATATTCCCTAAGGCTAGCAACTCGGCTAAGAACCGTATGCCTTCGCTGTATAATTAATATGCAGACAAACATTACCTTTGCCCATCCAAATACTAGCAGTAATGAGTGAAGAAAGATCACTGAATTTTATAGAAGAGATCATAGAAAAAGATCTGGAAGAAGGTAAACATAAAGAGATACACACTCGTTTCCCTCCTGAGCCAAATGGATACTTACATATAGGTCATGCTTCATCTATATGCCTGAACTTTGGGCTGGCACAGAAATATAACGGTACTTGTAACCTCCGCTTCGATGATACCAACCCTACTACAGAAGAGACAGAGTATGTAGAAAGTATAAAAAGAGATATAGAGTGGCTTGGCTTCAAGTGGAACCAAGAGTTATATACTTCAGACTACTTTGAAACGCTATATGGCTATGCTGTAAAGCTAATAGAGAAAGGGCTGGCATATGTTGATGACAGTACTGCAGAGGAAATGTCTAAGCAACGTGGCGACACGATGACACCCGGCACCAACAGCCCATATCGCGATAGAACAATTGAGGAGAACCTGCAACTATTTGAAGATATGCGTGCAGGAAAATATGATGATGGCACAAAGGTGCTACGTGCTAAGATAGATATGGCTCACCCTAACCTATTGATGCGCGACCCGGTCATCTATCGTATAAGAAGAGCACACCACCACCGTACGGGTGACAAATGGTGCATATACCCGATGTATGACTTTGCCCACGGACAAAGCGATAGCATTGAGCATATTACTCACTCCGTTTGTACGCTGGAGTTCATCCACCACAGACCATTATATAACTGGTTCATAGAGCAGCTGGATATATTCCCATCTCGCCAGTATGAGTTTGCACGTAGAAACCTTTCTTATACCGTTATGAGTAAGCGTAAGCTGCTACAACTGGTAAATGAGAAACATGTGAACGGCTGGGACGACCCGCGTATGCCTACCATTAGCGGTATGCGCCGTAGAGGCTACCCTCCTATGGCTATACGCAACTTTGCCGATGCTATAGGTATTGCCAAGCGTGAGAATATGGTAGACATAGGTGTACTAGAGTTCAACGTACGTACAGAGCTAAACAAGACAGCCGACAGAGTAATGGCAGTGCTAGACCCTGTAAAGCTGATAATAACCAACTACCCTGAAGGGCAAACAGAAGACTTAGAGATAGATAACAACCCAGAAGACGAGAACAGCGGTGCTAGAAAAGTACCATTTGGCAGAGAGATATGGATAGAGCAGGAAGACTTTATGGAAGATGCTCCTAAAAAGTTCTTCAGGCTAGGGCCTGGTAAAATGGTACGCCTGAAAGGTGCTTACATCATACAGTGCGACGACTTTAAGAAAGATGAAAATGGTAAAGTAACAGAGATACACTGTACTTACTTCCCTGATAGTAAAAGCGGGCAAGACACCAGCGGACTAAAGGCTAAGGGTGTGATACACTGGGTGAGCATACCACATGCTAAAACTGCTGAAGTTCGTCTATACGATAGACTATTTAAAGTAGAAGACCCTGCTAATGCAGAAGGCGACTTTAAAGACCATATCAATCCGGACTCTCTTGAAGTATTGCCGAAAGTATACATTGAGCCATCGCTTGCAGATGCTAAAGTTGGTGAGCGTTTCCAGTTCATGCGCAAAGGGTACTTCACGGTAGACAAAGACAGTACGGCTGACCATCTGATATTCAACAGAACGGTCACCCTAAAAGATAGCTGGGCTAAAGAGCAAAAGAAAGGGTAACACCTTTTGAACTTTATAATGATAAAGCCCCTATATAAGGGGCTTTATTTATTTTAATTACTTACCTGCTATTACACTTATCTCTACGTTCACTCCTTTTGGCAAACCTGCTACCTGCACAGTTTCTCTGGCAGGAGGATTCTCACCAAAATAATTACCATACACTTCATTCACTAAGGCAAACTGCCCCATATCCATTAAGAATATAGTAGACTTAATTACGTTTGAGAAATCCATTCCTGCTTCTGCTAAAACAGCTTTCAGGTTTTCCATCACCATTTTTGTCTCTGTCTGTATATCGTCTTGTACCAGCTCACCCGTTTTAGGGTCTAGAGCTATTTGTCCTGATACGTATAGTGTATCACCGTACATAACGGCTTGATTATATGGCCCGATCGGTGCCGGTGCATTTTCGGTACGAATGATTTTCTTTTCCATACCTACAAAAGTAATACGCTCCGTACATTTGCAAACAATTCAATGAAATACATTTTATACATAGACACATCGGGCGACACAGGACTAGTAGCCCTAAGTGGTGACGATAAGCTGCTGGCAGAGCAGAGAAATACAGAAGTACGTAATCATGCTTCTACCATAAATGGCGATATTGATACCGTTATAAAAAAAGCGGACATCACGCTTAAAGATATTAATGCCATAGCGGTATGTGGCGGCCCGGGTTCTTATACAGGACTGCGTATAGGTCTATCTACGGCCAAAGCTCTATGCTATGTGCAAGACATCCCTTTAATGCTGCATAATAAACTTACGCTTATAGCATACGATGCTTGGCTGAATAACAAGAGCAAATATGAGCAATATTATGCCACATTACCAGCCAGAGCAGGAGAACTATTTATAGCGGGGTATGATAATAAATTTGAAGAAATACTCGCTCCACAACACCTAATAACGGAAGAGTTCAACACCTTAGAGATGAATAGCTCTGCTATCAGTTATGGAGGTTTTAGCAAGGAAACTGAAGCTATACTGAAGGGGAATGATGTTGTTACAACAAGTGTGAATGAGGTAGCTATAAACAGTTGGATACCCTATGCTGTTGAGCAGATGAATTGTAATGGTTTTGTCAATCTAGCCAATGCAGAGCCCTACTATTTAAAAAATGTCCATACACATACTAGCAAGAAAAACAAGTAGTTATATATTAAACCCTGCTACCCAATACCGTGTTTTAACGGTGGTTTAACAGTGGTGATGGATATAAAGTTGTTTCATATTTGATATTGGCGTATGTTTGCAGCCCATAAATTATAGTATCTACTATAT
>CAZPDA010000044.1:0-17344 GCA_964585115.1 uncultured Flavipsychrobacter sp. | reverse complement strand
GTATTAGAAAATATTTATATGACTATTGTCATTTAAATATCATTGTTGGCGAGCAAATTTCACAGAATAGTAATAATGCAGTAACTTGGCGTTGCCTTGAATTTCCCCCTTTGCTCTTACAACAGCCTATACACCTTAGAACATTTTGTTAAGAAAAATATTGTCAATTAAAGAAGCATTTAAACTTAGAAATGAAAAAAGTATTCATCACTTTAGGGCTTGCTGTGCTTAGTGCAACAGCCTTGCAGGCCAAGGAGCATTCTCACGATCATTCGTTGGAGTATTCGGTATTCAACGATTTTAGGTTTTTAAAGCCTGTAGACGGTAATGCTATGGCTGCTACACAAGAAGTTGTAGCACAAAATTTTCCGGGGTGGAGCGCCGGGGTAGATAAGTTGAATAGTAGTGTTAGAGACATGTTTGGTACAGCTTTGCGCGTATCGGGTGGTACTAATGCAGATAAGGCTTATAATTTAATAAATGGTAAGCTGTCAACACTAGGAATAGAAGGTGGTCAGTGGGTAATGACGCGTAATAAGAGTTATGGTCATGTATCTTATGTAGACTTTACACAGAAAGTAGATGGAAGAGATGTAGTATTCTCTAAGCTGTCTTTCCGCTTTACACCTACGGGTGAGTTGGTACGTGTAAAGATGAGAACCTATGCACAGCCAGAGGCTGATATGAAGCCTACACTTACAGCTAACGATGTACTAACGGGTAAAGCTATTACATCAGAGCTAACGAACGTGAACATAACATCTAAGAATGTAGATGACAATTGGGTATGGTTCCCTGTTCCTACACCTAATGGATACATGATGCGTCCTGCATATAAGTATGAGGTGATAGGTACATTCTCTGATGATGAGCATCCTGCAATATTAGAAGGATATATAGACGCTGCTAATGGTGAGTTGCTATATCGCATGAATCATGTGCAGGAAACTTTTGAAGTAACAGTTCAGTCTGAAGTATATAAAGGCTCAAGACTTAGCCCGATGACTATGGAGCCACAAGCAGATATGCGTGTAACTATAGGTGGACAGAATTATATTACTGATGCCAATGGTACTGTGAATGTAGCATCGGCTAATGCACCACAGACGGTTACATTTGCGCTAAGAGGACCTTGGGCAAGAGTGGTGAATGGTGGCAGTACTCCATCAGCTACAGCTACGCTAAACAACGCAACTAATACATATACCTACCAAGCTACAGGTGGTACAGAGGTGAGTGATCTTAATGCCTTCTACCATGTTAATGTGATACATGACTTCTTGAAAGTACACATGCCAACCTTTACAGGTATGGATAATGAACTTAGAACGAATGTAGACCTAACAAACGGTAGCTGTAATGCATTCTATAATGGTACATCTATCAACTTCTATGCGGCTAATGGTAACTGCCGTTCGTTTGCAGAGATAGGTGATATCGTATATCACGAATATGGTCATGGTATCAATCGTATGTATTATAGTGATAATGGTGCCGGTTTTATGAGAAATGGTTCTCTTAATGAAGGTTATGCAGATATATGGGCTATAGGTGTCAATAAGGACGGTGTAGTAGGTGAAGGCTCATTTGTATCCGGTGGTAGTATTAGGAGCTATGTAGGTACGCCTAAAGTATACCCTAAAGACTTAAGAGGTGAAGTACATGCTGATGGTGAGATCATTGCAGGTGCATGGTGGGATGTAGCAGTGAACTGGAATAATAACGTTGACTCAATGATCATGTTATTTGCTAAAGGGTTTACAGATCTTCCTGACGGACCGTTAGGTACTGAAGGTGAGATCTATCATGATATATTGATTAGTGCATTGATGGATGATGATGATGATGCTAACCTGAGCAATGGTACGCCACACTTCCAACTAATAGCAGAAGCATTTGCTCGTCATGGTATATTCTTAATGAGCGATGCGGTAATGAACCATGCAGAGCTTGCACACCAAACAGCTAATCAGCCTATTACGGTAAATGCAAGCCTTGTATTGAACAATCCGATGTTCTTCCAAGATCTTAAATTATTCTACCGAGTACGTGGTAGCCAGTGGGATACTGTAACAATGAACAATACTACAGGTCTAAACTTTACAGCTCAAATACCTGCACAACCTCAAGGTACGCTTGTTGATTACTATTTCGGTGTTTATGACTTCTTGAATACATCAGTATCAGGTTTGCCAAACGGTTATACTTCGGATCCTTCATTAGCTATACAGAGCACTATTCCATACCAGTTTGGTGTAGGTATATCTCAGCGTATGGTTCAAGACTTCGAGTCTGCAGCAAACGATTGGACGACCGGTATTTCAAGTGATAACGCAACTGCAGGTATATGGCTACAAGTAGCACCTACAGCTACTTTTACGAGTGCTGCTTATGGTAGTTTGCCGGTACAGACAGGTCAAGATCATACTACAGGATCAGGACAATGTATGGTGACGGGTAACAGCTTTAGTGTAACCGCACAAGATGTAGATAGAGGACGTACAACTTTAGAAACTCCTGTTATTAACCTTAGTAACTTCTTTGATCCGGTGATCGAATATTACAGATGGTATTCTAATGATAGAGCATCATCGTCACCAAGTAATATCCGTTCAGACAATTGGCAGGTGCAGATCAATAATCCATTGAGCTTTATTTGGAAGAGTGTAGACCATACTTATCAGTCTGACCATGAATGGAGAAGAAGGATCTTTAAAGTAAGTGAATACTGGGTAGGTGCAGAGTCTATACAAATGCGTTTTATTGCTAGTGATAATATTAATGCATCACTACCAAACGATGGACAGAATATAGTCGAAGCTGCAGTTGATGACTTTATCATTTACGATGCAGCACCATTAAGTGTTGGCGAAGTGCCTGCAAATATCAGAGCAAAAGCTTATCCTAACCCTGCAGACCAACAGATAAATGTGGTAATGCCTGAAGGTATGGTAGGTGATATGCAATTGATAAATGTAGCAGGACAAGTGGTAAGTAAGCAAAAGATTGATGGTACTACTATTAACTATACTATTAACACAAAATCTGTAGCAGCAGGTACATACATGCTATTCATCCAAACGGATAAAGCAGTACAAAGCATTACAGTAGTAGTTAGCCACAACTAATTATATACTAACTAAGTCTTAAATGAAGTAGCCCCGCAATATGCGGGGCTTTTTTGTATGGCTAAAAAATGACAGTTCTGATTGTAGTAATGGTGTTATAGTAATTAATTTTAATGTAACTAAAGCCCAATCCTATATGAAGTATTTATATTCACTCTTGTTGGTGTTATTTGCTACGACTACTTATGCTCAGCAGACACCAACTATTATTTGGCAAAAAAGCTTTGGCGGCACCAATTCTGACTTGCCAATAAGTATGTATTTAGCTAAAGATGGAATGGTGTATCTCAATGGTACAACCTACTCAAACGATTATGATGTAAAAGGTCGAAAAGGTACATCTAGTATGTGGCTATGTAAGTTGGACACTACAGGATATATGTACTGGAATAAATGCTACGGCAGCAGTCAATTTTCTACAGGCTTAAGCCTTGCTCCTGTTCAGAATGATATTTTGCTCATTGGTTCTGTATCGGGTAGTGGTGGTGATGTTACATCTTCTAAAGGACAGCATGATATATGGACTATAAAAGTGTATGATAATGGCAACATTATTAAAGATATTAACTATGGCGGTAGTGGATTTGATAGAGCCTATGCAGGCGTAAAAGATGTGGATGGAAGCTATGTTTTTTGTGGCACGGCGTACTCTATAGATGGTGATATAGACACCAGCAAAAAGACGGGTACAAGTGCTACATGGGTTGCGAAAGTAGATACAGGAGGTAGTATGTTATGGCAAAATTTTGTGAATGACTCTACTGCATTTCCTTTTGTATATGGTATGGACCAAACAAAGGATAGTGGATATTTACTTGTAGGAGTATCTGATGGTGATGTGTTTGTATCAAAGATTGATAAGATAGGTATACAGCAATGGTCAGTGAAATATGGTGGTGACAGTACACAAGAGTATTTGTATGATGCATGTGATGCAGGAGATGGTGGGTATATGGTTATAGGATATTCAAAATCGCCCAATGGCGATCTGGATACAAACTATGGAGAAGAAGATCTTTGGCTTATAAAGCTGGACGATAAGGGAAGCCTTATATGGCAGCAAAATTATGGAGGTACAAAGCTTGATGTAGGCAGAAAGGTAATACAGTGCCTTGAAGGTGGCTTTTTATTGTTGGGTTATACCAAATCTAACGATATAGATGTATCAGGTAATCATAATACACATGGCTCTTCAGATATTTGGGTAGTTAAGGTAGATGATACAGGTGCTATAGAGTGGCAAAAGTGTTTGGGTGGAGTGAACTCTGAATACGGCTTAGATGTGAAACAAATGCAAAGCGGCAATTTTTTGATATGTGGTTATGCAGAATCTTGGACGGGAGACCTTGACCAGAACTACGGAGGGTATGATGGATGGTTATTAAAGCTTAGCAATCCTTATGTCGTCAGCACAAAAAATATATTGAATGAAAGTGTTTTTTCTATTTACCCTAACCCTGCTAATGATAAATTGGCAGTAAGTACAAATAGACCAGTTAGTGGAGAACTGCAACTATTAGATATACAAGGTAAGGTTATAAAGAGTATCGCTCTTGGCAAACAAGCAAAGCAATACCATATTGATGTGCAAGATGTACCTGTGGGTAATTACTATATACGTATTACATCAGGTGACAAAGAATTGACGAAACAGCTTACTATAGTGCATTAGTATGTCAATGGTATGACAGAGAAAAATATAGGTAGGCGTATCTTTAATATACAATTAGAGCATTGCGATTGAGCTACTTTTTGGTAAGTGTAATAAGAAGCAAAGAGCCACTCCGTATGGAGTGGCTCAACTGTTTTAATATCATTCCTATCATCAAAAATCGACGACGAGTTTAGCATTGATAAGCCGCGATGTTAATCTGTTTGGTACAGCGTAGGTCTTACTGCTCGATTGGTCTTGTATCCAGCTATAAGATAGTGTGTTCTGTATGCCCAATAGGTTGAACACCTCTGCACTTAGCCATATTCTCTTAATGCTGCCGAGTACTTTCTTATCTTTATACTTGTCCTTACTGCCATCGTGTAGTAGTGCAGAGAAGCCAATGTCTACTCTGCGGTATGCAGGCAGTCTTAGCGTATCGCCATACCTTGCTTGGTCTGGTGGGCCAAATGGAAGACCTGTAGCATAAAGCAGGTTCAGGTGCATCTTAAAGTTCTTATTGCGTGGTAGATAGTCCTCAAAGTACATCCCTAGCATAAAACGCTGGTCGGTAGGGCGAGGGATATATCCCGGGTTAACGCTAGCACTATCGTTACCATTCACATCAGGAATATTGTACACGTCGTTGGTCACATCTTCCTCTGCTTTTAGTATACCTATACTTATCCACGATGTAGCATCTTTTACTATATCTCCGTATAGGCGAACCTCACCACCATATACACGTCCCACGGCGTTGTTGTGCCCAAAGTAGCGTATACGTACATTGTCGTACTCATACGGCACTACATCCCACAGTCCTTTATAGTATACCTCGGTAGTTACTTTGAATGGACGGTCTAGCGTTTCAAAGCTATAGTCTGTACCGAATACAAGGTGGAAAGACTTTTGTGCTTTCAGGTCTTTGTTCACATTACCATTCAGATCGCGCATCTCACGATAGAAAGGCGGTTGTTGATATAGACCACCCGCTAGTTTGAAGACCCAATTCCTTTCCCAAGCCGGAGCGTAAGATAGCTGTGCACGTGGGCTTATCAGGAATTCATTGTTCAGGTCGCTATAGTTGAAGCGTACACCTACAGAACCTGTAAGTGCAGAGGTGTCGCCAAAGTAGAAGTTGTCTTGTAAGAAACCTGTGTAGCGGCGGTATACAAAGTCTGACGATGAACGGTATACACTAGTAAGTTCTAGCTGCTCTCTGCTGAAGGGCTGTGTAAAGCCTGCTGAGTCACGTCGTTCCCACTCGCTAAGTTTATCACTAATGGAAGTTGTATTTAACCCAAGTCCCCATTGCAAGAAGTGGTTGTTAGCATCGTAAGAGCCCTTGTGCTCAAAGTTGGCAACATTCACTTTCAGGTAGTTCCTCGCATAGTTGTGTATCAATCCTGTACCAAGGTAGGTCTTTACCTGACCGAAGTTCTCCTTACCAAGGTCTGTTTCCAGCTCGCCCAGTAAGTATTCACCTATGATGTCATAGGTCTCTTGCTCATTGGTCTGGAAGGCAGAGGCTAAGAATTTCAGTTTGGTCTTATCATTAGGGCGGAAGGTAGTAGACCACCCTCCAAAGCGAGAGTCGAACTGGTCTATCTCATTACCCTGATAGAATACTCTTAGTTGGAATGCCTTGTTCACCAAACCAAAACTACTGGTCTGCTCCTCGGGCAAAAAGCGGAAACGGTTTCGTGCATAGTTTCCTATCACCTCCATTTCCCATTTCTTACTGAACTGGTAGTTTATCAATACCTGAGCATCTGTAAATGATGGATTGTATATACCCTTAGTAGGCTGTGAACGTAGTAGATATTGATTGGTCTTGTGACGTAGACCTACTAAATAGGTCAGTTTCTCATTCTTAGATGCACCTTCAAAAGATAGTTTAGCACCCAGCAGGCTTAGCATCATGCTACCTGCAAACTCTGTTGGGCGTTTATAAGTGACATCCAACACACTACTCATCTTATCGCCATACTTAGACTGAAAGCCACCTACTGAGAAGCTAACTGCCGAAGCCATATCTGCATTCACAAAGCTCATACCCTCTTGCTGTCCGCTGCGGGTAAGGTATGGGCGATATATCTGGAAGTCGTTTACGTAAACAAGGTTCTCATCGTAGTTACCACCACGCACGTTGTACTGAGATGTAAGCTCGTTATTACTACCTACGTAGGTCTTTATCATTCCCTCTATCTCGCTACCAAAGCCGGGTCCTGCTAGTTTATAGCCCTTTTTAGGGTCTAGTATCAGCCTGCCGGCTACGCCACTACGATCAGCCTTTTTGGTAACGCCGGGTAGTGCAGTAGCACTCTTCTCCAGCTTTATGCTTACCTCTTTGGTCTGTCCTTCGAACAGGGTGTATTTAAGCTGCTGTACCGTATAGCCTATTATACTGTAGGCTACCGTTATCTCTTTGCCTGCGGGGGCTTCCAGTTGGTAGTTCCCCTTTGCGTCAGACTGTGTACCTATAGCCGTACCTACCACAGCAACGGTCACCCCGCTAAGTGCTTTACCGTTCTCGTCGGTAGTGCTACCCTTTAGGATGGCTGTTTGCGCCTGTACGGAGAGGCTTATAAGTAGTAATAATATTGTGAGTTTGAATGATCTATGCAACATCGTTATCTATAAACGCACATAAGTTACGTTTATTTTCCTATGTTCTTGAGGTTTTTAATCGTTTCCGTAGGGTTGTCTGACGAGAATACGGTATTACCCGCTACCAATACATCACAACCCGCTTCTATGATATCGCCTGCATTGTCCAGGTTCACACCGCCGTCTATCTCTATCATAGTGCTGGCACCGCTTTCTGTTATCATTTTCTTAGCCGCACGTATTTTATCCAAAGCTTGTGGGATGAACTTCTGTCCGCCAAAGCCGGGGTTCACACTCATTATCAATAGCAGGTCTATGTCTGTAATGATATTCTCCAACACATGTACAGGTGTGTGCGGGTTTAGCGATACGCCTGCCTTCATACCCAAAGCCTTGATGGCCTGTAGGCTGCGGTGTAGGTGTGTGCTAGCCTCGTAGTGTACGGTAAGTATATCCGCACCTGCTTTTTGAAAATCCTCAAAATACTTCTCAGGCTCTACTATCATCAAGTGTACGTCAAGCGGCTTTTGAGCTTTGCTTTTCATTTGCTTGATGATGGACATACCGAAGCTGATGTTGGGAACAAAACGTCCGTCCATTACATCAACATGAAACCAATCGGCTTCAGACTGGTTTATCATTTCAATATCTCTACCCAGATTCAGAAAGTCTGCAGATAGTACAGAAGGCGCTATAAGTGCCATTGGAATAAGTTTTTTGTGGTTCTGGGTGCAAGATAAAAATTCTTGACGGGCTATCATTTAATAAATATGGTCACCTCATCTTTTTTATAGCAGCGAAAGCTGCCTTTAGGGTCTCTCTTATAAGAGTCTCGGGTGTTGGTATGCATGAACTTGAACTTGTAGAAGTTGCCTTTATCCAGCGCATATTCAAAAAAAGCATCATCGGCATACTTGAATGCTTGCTCTTCATCCGGCATTAGCTTTACAAAGTCGGGATAGTCGTGCCGCACTACAAAGCCCAGCTTGCGGATGACCCTCACAGGCTTGCCAAAGGCATTGTAGGGCAAGAATCGAAAATGTTTAGTACTCACCCATACAGGGCGCGGACAGTTGTTCTTGAAGATGAATTTATAATTGATATATGTGTTGTACCCTAAGGTGTCGGCTACTTCTACACGCATATCCACACATTGGCAATAGGCTGGGTCTTTTACTACAACTGCCTTAGCTCTTTTTATGCTATCTGCCTTTAGCTGTGCAGGCGTTTTTCCCTTCTTTATCACTATGCTGGTGTCTATAGGGCGGGTAACGCGTGGTGGCTTTGGTGGACGAATGGTATCGCCATTCACTATTTTGTACTCCTCTCCCGTTTTAGGGTTCTTTATGAGGATAGCTACTACCTTTTTAGGCTTTGATGTGTCATCTTTTGTAGTCTTCTTCTTTTGTGCCGCTGCCGAGAGTGTAAGGCATGAGTATGCAATACAGAGCAGAACGTATATGTAACACTTACGGGTCAGACAATAGATATTTGGTCAATATGAGTAGCGGGGAGCTGCGATATTTATGAAAAATAAGTAAAAGGTTGAATATATAATAACTATCAACCACCTATCTTCTGCAAAGCCTCCTTGGCCAGTTCATATTCCTCGTCAAACCTTAGTGCCTGCTTATAATCATTTATAGCTTTTGCCCTATGGTCTTCAGCCTCTTTTTTCTTGCCGGCTTTAGCTGCTTCCTCGCTGAGTATGTTGTGGCATAGCCCACGGTTGTAATAAGCCTCAGGGTCGTCCAGCGTTATTTTGGTAAGTATATCGTATTGGCGCAGTGCTTTATTAGTGGAGTCTTGCTGTAATAGTATAAATGCCATGTTGTAGTAGGCATTAATATATTGCTGGTCGTGCAGAATAGCATTTTTATATTCGTCCTTAGCCTTTTCGTACAGCTCTTGGTCTTGATAGAACACACCACGAGCGTATAGTGGCATTACATCCAGCGTATCCATACGGAAGGCATTGTCAAAATACTTTAGTGCTATCGGGTCTCCTTGCATACTGTGCATTAAGCCTAGCTGCACCACCGCAGGGCGATAATCAGGGTTTACCTGCACAGCTGTTTGGAAACTTGATATAGACTTAAGCGTATCGTTCAGGTCTTTGTACACCATACCTTTCAGGTAATAAGCCTCAGCATTATATACATCCTGACGAAGAACCGTATTTATCTCAGAGAAGGCACGTGTATGCTCCTTTAGTATCAGGAACATTTTTGCCATCTTCATGTGTGCTTTAGTGTCCTTCGGGTTCAGCTTCAATGCCTGCTCAAACCAAGGCACGCTACCGCTGATGTCCTTATGCTCAAAAAGCATGTCACCTACTGTGCTGAAGTATTCAGCCTTAGTAGAGTCTAACGAGATGGCCTTTCTGTAATCTTCTAAAGCAAGAGAGTCCAGCTCCATACCATCCAGTATAGTGCCGCGCTCAAAGTATAGTTCGGCATCATCAGGTTTTTTGTTGATGTCTGCAGTGATGTTCTTCAATGCAGGCTCGTTGAAGATAGGATTGTCAGATACTGATCCGTTATTATCATCATTACAAGCAACAAATAGCTGTGTGGCCAATGCCAGAGACCCCAAATATATACTTACACGCTTCATGGGTGCAAACTTAATTAATTTGACGGATGAGCGGGTGTAAAATGTACATGGCAAATTGTGGTTTATTATCTTAGATGCTGATAACAGCAATACCTGCATGAGCCCGATATACATCAAGATCAAAAAAATAATACTCCCGTTCTTACTGGTAAGCTTTGTCACGCTTATAGCTTATATGCTCATCTATTGGGTGATGGATGTGACTAATATATTGGATAGAGCTGTAGGCGTAAACTTTGTGAATATATGGTTGCTACTCATCTTACCATTTATCTCTACTATAGCCTTCATGCGCAGCAGAATGAGGCTGCTGAAGGTGGGGAATGCCTATGCCTTTTATATGGTGATAGTGTACTTGGTAATGTTAGGGCCGCTGGAATATGCAGGTAACTTTATAGCCAAAGCCGGCAGAGGGCTAACCCAAGTATCTACAATAGATGATCTGGAGCAAGGTAAGTTAGAACGGTATTATAAGATAGATAATTATAAATTGGTAACCGGCTATTTAGAACTTGCAGAATGGACGGTGACTACTAATAATAAATTGGTATACACCAAAGCTATACCGATACCTATGGTAGCAGATTCTGCTAATGTGAATGAGTTGGAAGAGTTTAAATACTTCTTTGCAAAGGAATATGATTACCCCATAGAAAAAAAAGACGGCAGGTTGATGAACTATCTGTCTTATTGGGATGCTATGGCAGTGGATAATGATAGCATTATAGATAGGCTAGCTAGTTTTGTGCCGGATCGTGATTGCTACTTTGAGCGTTTGCTAAGGACAGGCGAGTATGATTTTTATAAAGAGGCTCTTGATGGTTCGGTTTATAAAATAAACGGAAGTCCGCAAATACTGCGACCTATTTACGAACCGTTTCATACACGTTACTATGACGATTTATACTTGCTACTAAAGGAGTTGGTGATGAGCTTGTTGCTATTCTTATTCATGGTATGGGTGCCCAAGCTAGACGTAAAAGAATATCGCAGGCAATACAAGCCATTTCATAATGTGCTGGATGAAGATGATGAGACTATTTTGCAGGCTAGAGGCTTGTCGCAGTTCTTCGTTCCTAAAAAAGGCAGTCTGGTCATTACCCCAATACTTATAGACATCAATGTATTGATGTATGTGATGTTGATTATTGCAGGATATAGTCCATATGGATTATCTACAGGCGAGGCTTATGCTTTTGGAGCCAATAGTTTGAGAGGGGTATCAGAAAACGGAGAAATATGGAGGCTTATTACTTATGCGTTTTTGCACAATGATGTGGTGCATTTGTTTAGCAATATGCTACTATTAGCCGCAGGTGGTGCTATTGTAGAGCGGTATATGGGTAAATGGGTTTTCTTACTACTATACTTTGTTACTGCATTTTTAGCCGGGGCGTTCAGTATGTCTATCAGTGGTTTTGAAGTGTCTGTAGGAGCATCAGGAGCTATCATGGGGGTATATGGAGCTATGCTTGGGTTGGCAATACTAAAAATGCTACCGGATGATAAGCGTGTGAATTTTGTAGTAGCATTCTACGTGTTGATAAATGGTGTGATACTAAATACCAGTATCGGTATAGACGTGGCTGCACACTATGGGGGATTTTTTATTGGGTTTGTAGGTACTATGGTAATAGGTGCAGTTGTAAGAAACCAACAAAAATATGCTTACATACCAGAGGTAGACGGACCTAGAGTAGATGACATATCTACATTGCACTACTACCCACAGCAGTATAAGAATAAAGAAGAGGATACTACACAGAAACGAGAGAGAGGGAGCTGGCAAAGACGTAGCAACCGCAGACGAGCAAGACGAACAGGACAGAGACGTAATGATATGGCCTGCTACGACAGAAGCCATAGAAGACCACGCCGCCGCATAGGCAAGCGAAATAAGCATAGATAATTGATATGCTAATGACAGTACTATAAGCCAAACAACATAACTTATGCAAGTGAAGCTTTTCTATTCCATATTGTTATCGCTAGGCCTGTGTTTTGCGGCACAAGCACAGAAGGTGGTAGTGATAGATACGCTTTATGAGTTGGATAAATATGTATTAATATCTCCTGTGGGTATATATCAAGCTACAATGCCTATAGGTTATTTGTGTAATGGTAAAAACGGTGATGCCTATTTAAAGTCTTTTATTGCGGATAAAACTGATCATCACATTGAGTATAAGAATGGGGAAGTTGTAGAGAGTAGGTATAAAGTTGTGATGGTAATAGATGTAGATAGTTTTTGTGACAGTGATTTTGAGCTGTTGTTGTGTATGGATGATAAAGGTAGCGGCTTAAGAATACAGCATATAGATGAATACCCTAATGATACAATAAGAATAGCTAAATGGCAGATGTTCCGAAACATGTTAGTAGATTCTGTATCGTCAGTGACTGGTATTAATGGTTATGTTAATGGCGAACTTCATACAACAACAAAAGTGCTAACAGAGGGTACTCATGCAAAATCAATACAGGATCCTGATACAATAAAGGTTTTAACTATTAATATTGATGGTAGGCAAATGCCATTATCATTGGATGTAGTACGAAAAGAGATAAGAAGTACATCTCAAGGCCTTCTGTTAAAGAAGGATATTCGCATTTACAAACGTTATAGTCGATATCGTGGTGATATGACCAAGAAAAGATTTAAGTACCTAATGTATGATAAGGTAAAGGTGGAGTATAATTATTATTACGAAGCAGTGCTAGACCTGTCTAAAATGAATGCTGATGAATAAGCGTACCTATATCATCTTGTTGATGCTCTTACTACCCATTGCAGGTATTGCGCAAAAAGTAATAGTGATAGATACATTGGAGTTAGGGGAATATGAGAAGACCCTATTTAATGATTACAAGATGTCTAGGCATAACGATGATTCTTGTGTTGTATATCGTGACTTTATTTTGCCGAATAATAACACGTCGTTTTACTTTGTTAATTACAATACATCAAAGCAGCCTAATTTTACATTAATTGTGCCGGATAGTTTTGACATGAGTAAAGGTATAAAGTTACCTATTGATGATAAAGGAGGGACTTTGCACATTTCTAATATAAGAATTGACACTCTGTATCTCAGCAGGCTATCAATAATAGAAAATAGAGTTCAAGACTCTGTAAAAGAAGAACGTTTTTATAGTGAACAGGTTAACGGTATCATGGTAGGTAAGTTGCATCTTATTAGCTCTGAAAGAGTTGCTAATGTAGCATTACCGGATACAGTTAAGCAGATAGAGCTCTGTATTAATGGTGTCGTAAGTGCTATACCATTGAAAATAAATAAGTCTTTTTGGACAGGAGCGGCGTATGATTTTAAGCCTGAAAGGGTATATGCAAAATATAACAAGTATCTAGTCAAGCATAATAAAGAGCCTCAAAAGGAATATAAATATAGAGAGTACTATACTCATTATATTGGAGAGGTACATACCTACACAGCAGAGCTAGACCTCTCTACTGCACCATGATCTTGGTGACCTCTTTGCGGTCTGAAAATTCTACTACCAGTATGTAGATACCTGTTTGCGCAGCACTAAGGTTGAAGGAGTAGTAGCTGTTCTGATAATTCACTTCTTGTGTAGCCACCACTTGCCCCAGCATATTCACTACATATAGCCCTAGCACCTCTTCTGTTGTTTTGTTGAAGAGTATGTTCACAACATCATCAGCGGGATTGGGGTAGATGGTGTATGTAGTTGCAGTGTTGTTGCTATCAGTAGGTAGGGTAGTTAGCTCAGGATGCTTGGTAAGCGAGTAGAGCACATTGCCCGGGCTAGACAGTCGTTGCATACGTGCCGACTGCTCTTTGGTGAACATAGAGACACAGTTGTCATTAGTATAGTCCATATAGTTCATGAACATGATACCATTGCCACTAGGCGAGCATCCGTCATACTCAGGAAAATTAGGACAGCCAGATGAAGAGTAGGCCTGTGGTGGTGTGTCGGCTATACCATCGTCACCTCTACAGCTACCATCGTCATCGCCCCAAATATGAAATAGCTCAAACATATGTCCCATCTCATGCGTAAGCGTACGCCCTTGGTCCGCACCGTTTATATATGGCTCTAGTATGCTGCTTCTTTTGCCAAATGCTCTGTAGTGTAGCACTATACCCATTTCATCGCGAGGTATGCCGCCACCAGTGCCCTCTACATAGTAAAAAGGCATAGCCACACCTAGTATGGTAGATATGTTATTGTTCTCTAGTGTATTGATCACCCATACATTCATATAGCGAGTAGGGTCCCAAGCGTCTATGCCACCTGCTGCGGTGTATTTAGCATCGCTAAAAGCTTGTGCCGAGCCCCATCCGTTCTCTAGGTTGATACCGTTCTTATTGATGACCTTTACCTCATAGCCCGCTGTAACCTTACCATCAGGTGTAGTGCGCGCCAATGCAAAGCGAATGCCTGTATTACCGTATAGTGGTTTGAAGCCTGCGGGTATGTTCACACTATCAGGGTTCTCTGCATTGAAGTCCCTGTTCAGCACTATCATCTGTGAGTCTATTCTGCGCTGCACACCTTCCATGCCACCTATAGCTTGTAATTGCGCATTGCTAATGAGTATATGAAAAACAACAGGTATAGCATATTGCTCTTCTACTACTGTGGTTTTATTAGCCGTAGCAGGCAGCCCTTGCTTTTTCTGCTGTGCCAGCTCTTGCAGGGCAGGGTATTCAGCAGAGAGTTTGTGAAGTAGGTCTTCAGTGCCACATTTCTGTGCCTGTACCTGTGTGTATATTAATATGGATAATGCTAGACCAAGTAGATGTTTGACGCTCATAGACAGTTCGTTACTACAAAAATAACGATAAAATACGGTGTGGTATTGTCATACTATCCTCAATACCTTCTTCCCTCGCCAAACTTGTAATAGAGGTTCAGAAAGACCATAGGGTTAAAGCAGTGCCCGTATAGTCTTGGCTCTGCGCGATAGTATACTCCGTTGTTGTCTATAATGTCTATACGATAGGTGGTATTATCATCAAAGAAATAAAGATACTGTAGCTGCACACCCAGCCCATAGTATATGTTCTTATCGGGGAAAAGCGGTGCTACATATTCTGCATTGAGGGCAACAACAGGTGCTACTGTTTTGATGAATTGGGTAGAGTCTGATATGGCAGTACGAAACTCAACATTATCGCCCCCACCACCGGATATACCTGTGCCTGAAAAATAAGAAGCACCTACCCCCAGTCCGTAAAATATATCTCCTTTTCTGAACTCTTTGTGCAGCCTGCCATAGGCTACGGCTTGCAGGTGGGTGAAGTTCATGCTCACCACAAAGGCATTGCTAATAGAATATACAGGTAGTGCCGCAGGCGAAATGCTAATAGTAGCCGCAGGGGAGAAGCTGCCTTGCCTGCTTTTGTGAGTGATAGCCAGACGCATACCGGGGCTGCCCGAATGGTGATGATACCCTCCTACATACTTGTTGAACATCATAGGGAAGTCTGCCTGTACGCCAATACCCATATTGGTCTGTGCGTAGGTCTGCGTAAGTGCCAGTGATAATAGTATGGTCAGCAAGTGTAAGCGCATGCTGCAATATAGCCAATAAAAAAAGAGGCACAGCGATGAACGCTGCGCCCTGTTGGTTAGCCCCTCGCCAAAGAGACACAACCTGTTTTTTTGTTTTGAAACTAGCCGTATGTGTCCTTTAATTCTGCGTTGCGGTATATACCACATCTACAGTATAAGTGCCTGCGGGATATGTAAACCCCGGAGTTGCTTTGTATTTAATGCTGAATTTTTGATTGCCACCGCGGTCTCCATTTGATATCAGGTCTTGTGGATTTCTGCGGATGAAGGCATAGTTCGATGTACTGAACGGAGTAGCCACAGTACCACCTGTAGTATTAGCCGTCACCATCAATCCTAATACACGAGAAACCGGCATTACAGGTGATGGCAATGTAGTGCCATTGTAAGAAAAGTGCTGTGCATTAGACCTTACGGAGACTGTAAAGTCTTTGTTAGAGACCACCTTCAGTTCTTGTGCAGCAGACTCAACACCATTGGCATAGTCATTAACGGTGTTGAAGGGGATGGTAACGTCATTACCCGTATTGCTACCACTACCTGTAAAGGTTATCTCAATAGCATCACTAAGTTTCAGGATGACCGATTGCGATGCAGAACCACTAGTGTTCTGCGCAAAAGCTGTTATACCCGAAAGTATAACAGCCCCTGCCAGGAACGATGTTTTTTTCATTTGTGTTTTTTACTCTTTGTGTTTCTTGAAACTTGCTTGTGTTTATTTTTTGTTTTTGTGTGTGTCGTAGGGTGAGATAGACATCTCCGATAACGACAGTGCAAAGATGCAACACGATACTGCCTGCTTCCAAAAAAACGAGCCTGCTTAACGCCATGTTTGTAATTGCTTAACCAGCAATTAGCAAATGACAGCTTTACATAATAAATAATAGAATAGAAATTTCTTAACGAGCTGTTAAGCGGTTGTGAACCGCCTGTTATCCGATTACAAAGCAGCTGTTAAACGAGCTTTATATTTTGTCAATGCCTTGATGATAATAGCATATTTGCATCAATAACAGGAAATAATAAACACAAACACAAAATTTCAAAACACACAAAACAAATGAAAATGCTACTAACACTTCCGATAGGACTACTACTTAAAGCTTATATGGCGTTTGCTAAGGTGCTAATAAAAATAGAAGAGCGTAAAGCAAAAAAAGCTAATCGTTAAAGATTATTTGAATGTTTTAGTAATGTAAATAACATTACCATCGATAACACTACCATCGACCTTAAAGTTGGTGATGGGGTTCTCACAACTACTTTTATTATCATTGCAATTAATGATATCATAATGATGATCTGATACGTTGATCTCCGTTATGAGGACTGTTTCTCCTGCAGAAGGCATGGTTAGCCTCCAGTCATTACCATGATGTATGTCTTCTAAAAGTCCGTCAGGCACATATTCATCTATCCATAAAGTGTCCGGCTTAGAAGGGTCATAAGGCTTATTCCCTGCATATATAATATCTGCTGAATCTATAGCACGGCTATAGTCCCACTGTTTGTACCTTTTAAGGGAAATGATACGACTTTCAGAACGGTAAAAACCAACAAAAGCTATTTTAATTCGTTCTGTACCGCAATATTGCTTTTTTTGACAACAAGCAGTGAAGCCAATACCTATGCAACACAATGTTGCGGTCTTAAGTATATGTTTTATTAACTTGGACAAGACTATAAAGTTAGGCATATATAACGCTTGTGCTTAGGAATGTATTGTCATTTTATTGTTAGGAATGGCTATAAGGTGTATAGAAATTTTTATGTT
>CAZPDA010000043.1:0-17560 GCA_964585115.1 uncultured Flavipsychrobacter sp. | reverse complement strand
CGGCTTAATTGATTCTGACACAGGAATAAATTTGAAAATTAACGTTCCTTTTAGACAAAGCGTGGGCAAAACTACAACACAATAACGAAAGATTATACACATTTGTGAAAAAATGTTTTTCAGTATTGACGCGGCTTTCACCCCATATTTTAATATAAAAAATGTATTCATGTCATAAAATTGTCACTCTATACACCTTTTCGCTTCTTCTATATTTTTTACTTTATCGTTACAAAAATTATATACTCTATTTATCTCTTAACCCTATAAACTCCCTGTTCTTCCGCCATCCACAGGAATACTCACTCCATTGATGTATGCGGCAGCAGGTGTTGCTAAGAACGATACAGCTGATGCTATCTCCTCTGGTTTACCGAAACGTCCGGCAGGTATTTCTGCCAACATTTCCGTCTCAACTTTTTCTGTACTTATTTGTTGCTTAGCTGCTTTATTATCGATTATTGATGATAATCTGCCTGTTAAGGTAGCTCCTGGCAACACATTATTGACCGTTACACCAAATTTTGCCACCTCGTTCGATAAGGTTTTAGACCATGAGGCAACAGCACCTCTAATGGTATTAGAAACACCAAGCCCTTTCAACGGTATCTTTACAGAAGTAGAGATGATATTGATGATCCTACCATAGTTTGCATCCTTCATACCGGGCAATACAGCCGTGGCTAAAATGTGATTGCACACTAAATGCTGCTGAAATGCAGCTAAAAAGCTGTCCACTTCTGCACTAGCAACAGGTCCTGCAGCAGGCCCACCACTATTATTCACTAATATCTGTATTGGATGGTCAGCTACATATGCGGTTGCAACTTCCTTTACTTCATCAGGCTTAGAAAAGTCAGCAACTAAATAGCCATGCTCCTGACCGGCATCTGTATTAAGAGTAGCAACAGCATCTTTCAATGCAGCTTCGTTACGAGCTATTAGCGTACAGCTTGCACCAAGCGACGCTAATGCCTGAGCAGAGGCCAAACCTATGCCTTGCGTACTACCTGCTACCAATGCTCTTTTACCCTTAAGGTCTAATGACAACATTCCCTTCTATTTTAGGACGGCTAATATAGTAAAGCTCTCAGCAACCTCAATGGAAAGAAGGCATTTTATCTTCAATAATATATCCTTATATTTGCCTTAGCGAGCGTACCTCGGCAATATTTCTCCCTACCACACTTCTTTATTCTTGAGAAAGACTTGCCAACTGAGCTTCATATATCAATGCGCATTCGCTAATATCTTATTTATTTGATCCTTAATTTTTTAGATGGAATATAATACTTCACGCAGCCAGCTGCTGATGCCTGAATACGGCAGGAATGTACAACGAATGATAGAGCACTTGATGACGATCGAAGATCGCGACAAGCGCCTGAAAAGTGCTGAGGCTATAGTAGACCTTATGAGCACGCTTAATCCTCAACTTAAGACCATTGAGGACTATAGACACAAACTTTGGGACCACTTGTTCCTGATAACTGATTTCAAACTGGATGTCGATGCTCCATACCCAACACCAACTCCCGAACAGCTAAGGAAAAAACCGGAGCCACTACCTTACCCACAGGCAGATGTTAAGTATCGCCACTTTGGTAAGAACTTAAAAGCCTTGATAAGTAAAGCATTGAAGGAAGAAGACCCCGAAAAGCAACAAGAGCTTACACAGCTTATAGGTTACTACATGAAGCTTGCGTACATTAACTGGCATAGAGAGCCCGTGCATGATGATATGATCCGTAACGAGCTAGCTGTGTTAACAAATGGCAAACTACAGTACGAGCCTGGTGGATATAGAGTATATTTCGACAACAGAAATAACCACGGAGGAAAACAACGTAACAACAACAACCGTGGAGGGAATAACAATCGTGGAGGCAACGGCAATAACCGCAACTACGGTAAGAACAAGAAATACAAGAATAAGAACAGATAAAAGAAGAATAGTCAATGGACGCTTTTGAAATAGTAGGAGGTCAACCACTTAGCGGAACCATCACCCCGCAAGGAGCAAAGAACGAGGCATTACAAGTATTATGTGCGGTATTACTTACAGACGACCCCATAACTTATACCAATGTACCCGACATACTTGATGTGAATATGCTGATAGATGTGCTGGATGATATGGGTGTGGAGGTATCAAGACCTGAGCGAAATACTGTAACGCTACATGCTAAGGACATCAATACTGAATACTTTAATGACCCTACATTCAAAAGCAAGTCTGGTAAGCTAAGAGGTGCAGTGATGCTAGCAGGCCCTATGCTTGCTCGTAATAAACGAGCACATATCCCTCAGCCTGGTGGTGATAAGATAGGACGTAGAAGACTAGACACACACATACGTGGTTTTGAGCGTTTGGGTGTACATTTTGACTATGATACAGAGCAGAGCTTATTCACACTGGATGGCTCTGGCATGAAGGGGGCTACTATTCTACTACAAGAGCCGTCGGTAACTGGTACTGCTAATATTGTGATGGCAGCCACACTAACTGAAGGCACTACCAAATTATATAACGCCGCTTGCGAACCTTATGTACAGCAACTATGCCGCCTACTAAATAAAATGGGGGCTAAGATCAGCGGTATAGGCTCTAACTTACTTACCATTGAAGGCGTAGCTTCACTACATGGCTGTGAGCATAGAATGCTTGCCGATATGATCGAGGTAGGTTCATTCATAGGTTTAGCGGCTATGACCAAGAGCGACATCACCATCAAAAATGCTGATGTTGAACATTTAGGCATCATTCCTGAGACCTTTGAACGTTTAGGCATCAAGCTAGAAATAAACGGAGACGACATACACGTACCTGCACAAGAAGAGTATCAGATACAAACTTTCATAGACGGGTCTATCCTTACGGTTTATGACCATCCTTGGCCAGGTTTCACTCCTGACCTTTTGAGTATAGTACTGGTAGTAGCTGCACAAGCCAAAGGCACTGTGCTAGTGCATCAGAAGATGTTTGAAAGCCGTTTATTCTTCGTAGATAAATTGATAGAAATGGGTGCACAGATAGTACTATGCGACCCTCACCGCGCCGTGGTCATTGGGCTGAACCGCCAAGTACCACTAAGAGGTATCAACATGGTATCTCCTGATATACGTGCAGGTGTGGCACTACTTATCGCGGCATTGTCTGCAAAAGGTAAAAGCAGGGTGCAGAATATCGGCCAGATAGACCGCGGATACGAAAGAATAGATGAGCGCCTAAACGCGCTAGGCGCTTCTATTACAAGAGTTTAGTCTTCGTACTTTCTGAATACCAGCATAGCATTATGTCCGCCAAAGCCGGAAGTATTGTTCAAGCATACTTTCACATCTTTGGCAAGTGACTTATTCGCTACTATGTTAACTGATGACGGAATACCTTCATCAGGTTCACTCATATTGATAGTAGGCGGTATAATACCATGCATCAACGTTTTGACACAACCAACAGACTCAATTCCTCCTGCACCGCCTAGCAGGTGACCTGTCATTGACTTTGTAGCAGTAACATCTACTACTTTATCAGAGCCTTCTATTAGATGCGATATCGCGTTCAACTCGCTTATATCCCCTACAGATGTTGAGGTAGCATGTGCGTTGATATAATCAATTTCATCAACTGTAACACCTGCTTCTTCTAGTGCGAGCTTCATAGCACGATAAGCGCCATCACCATCAGGGTGTGTTGCAGATAAATGATATGCGTCTGATGTCATAGCTGCACCAGTTATCTCTGCCAGTATCACAGCACCACGCGCTTTAGCATGTTCGTAGCTTTCCAAAACTAGTGCACCTGCACCCTCTCCTAATACAAAACCATCTCTATTCTTATCAAAAGGTCTTGATGCCTCTGTAGGTGCATCATTGTTGGTAGATAATGCCTTCATTGAGTTGAACCCTCCTACTGACACTCCTGTAACACCAGCCTCAGAGCCTCCTGTCACCATCACATCGGCCTTGCCCCAGCGGATGTAGTTGAACGCATCCATTATAGCATTGTTAGACGCAGTACATGCTGATACAGTTGCGAAGTTCACCCCTTTAAAACCATACTTTATCGAGATAAGTCCTGCCGCTATATTGATGATCATCTTAGGCACAAGAAATGGGCTATACCTTGGCGTGCCATCTCCTGCTGCAAACTCTTTTATCTCCTCCTCAAGAGTACTGATACCACCATTACCAGATGCCCATATCACACCTACACGCTCATCATTATATTCCCCTTCCAGCAATTTGGATTGCTCTATTGCTTCACCTGCTGATATCAATGCATACTGAGTGAAAAGGTCATACTTTCTTGCCTCCGGCTTTTTGAAGTAATTAAGCGGGTCATAACCCTTTACCTCACAAGCAAACCTTGTTTTGAACTTTGTAGCATTAAAACGTGTAATAGGCGCTGCTCCACTTTTACCTGCTTTTAGTGCCTCCCAATATTCGGCTACATTATTACCTAATGGATTAATAGTTCCTATCCCTGTTATTACGACTCTCTTTGTGTTCATAATGTATGTTATTTCAATCCTGCAATTACTGCTTGCTCTATTGTTTTATAGTCTTGCTGACCTATAACTCTGGCTACTTGTAAGCCGGCTATCATATTTGTGACGACCAACAATGCCTTTGTTCTTGGCTCTTCTTTAAAGTTGAATTCTTTATTTTTCTTACCCTCTTCCAATATCTTTATCAAGCTGCCTAGTATATCATCCATCAGCTGTTTTAGCTCTACTCTTATATCTTCATTTAGTGCGGTATAGTCTGATACCATTGCTCCTATCAAACACATCCTATTCTGCTCACTACTTCTGGTATATATATTAATGAACGCCTTGAATCGCTGCATACATGTAGCATCCTTATACTCATCCTCCATCTTATCCAGCTGCTCTTTCGTGCTGTGCAGCACTTCTATTGCTAAAGAAGCCTTGTGGGGAAAATGATAATGTACAGCGGCATTCTTTATAGACAACTCACTTGATATATCATGATAACTGAAAGCACTATATCCCTTATCTCTTATCAACTGCTCACCTAGGCTCAATATTTTCAGCTTTGTCTCAGACATAGCACAAACTTACTTACTAGTAAGTAAATAAACAAATAAGTGTATTGTTCAAATAGTAGTTTAGTATGAGTACAAATATACCTGAACAAAGGTGAATTAATTACATAATGCTTTAAAGATTAACACTTTACACAAAAATACGGGATAGCTTTCGCCATCCCGTATAGATATTTGAAATTTAACCTGTTTTCTACTAGTATATTCTGTAGCTACTGTTGTTCTTGAAGAAATACGTAAACCTTGGAGTAAGCATCCATCTACGACCCAAACCATCAGCTTTAACGTCTCTCTCTACTACAGGCACAGCTCCTGATACATCTATCTTATACTGTCCATAGCGACCTAATCTTAGGTATACATTACCCATTAGGTTTAAAGTAAGCCCGTCAGTACCATCTATTTCTCTTAAATAACCATCTCTATCCGTATAGAGGTCTTCGCCTAGATGATAGAAAGCTAATGCACCACCTGAAACACCCAACATCTTACCACCATAATGACCTTCAACACGTAGCATTACGTCACCCTGACGGTGTAGCTTGCTAGATACTACATTATCATTGCCGCTATACACAGTATCGTTTATAACATTCGACCCGTAATAGCCGTTCTCATTGAATCTGAATACAGGCTGCTGATATCCTGCGGCTACAGTTAGATAATTCTTCCAAGTAGCACTTGCACCTACCATGAAGTCTGTGCTACCAAGTCCGCTTTGGTAAGACATAGGCAAAGACCTTGTTCTACCATCAGTTAGGTCTGCAGTAGACATTCCTATCTTCATACCCGCAGTAGCTTGTATCGTCCAGTCCTCAATACCTACGAACATGTGTGTGTATGCAACGGTAAGGTCGCCAACGCCCCATGCATCCCATAGTGGACCAGAAGAAGATTGTACCGGAAGTTTTAGGTCGAAGTAGCCACCGCTTACCAATCCGAAAAATGGTATACGGGCTTCTATTTGTGGTATGTTATAAGTTTCAGAATTATCACCTTTAGCAAAAGTGTGAGCTAAGCCTATATGCGCTCTTTGGTTCTCATACTCTTCTTCTCCTATCATCAAGGCAGCATTATTACGCATAGCCCCTACAGTAGACATTCCCGGATCAGAATCACCCTGAGCATATACATTGCTACCTGCAGCCATGTACATAGCCGCTGTTAAACAAAAGGCGGAAAGGTATCTCATGTTCAATTTTTTTGAATAGATGTGTCTCAAATATACTTTTATAAAAACAAAAATGCCATACATAGCATACTTTTTTCAATAAAAAAGCCCCTTGTTAAGGGGCTGATATAAAATTAGCTATGTATTATGCTTTTACCTTTTCTGGCTCAACTGTCGGAATGTTATCCAACTCTTTCATCTTACCATATCCTCCTAATACATTCCTAAGGTTGTGGAAGCCTTGCCTTTTTAACAACGATGCAGCAATTACTGAGCGATAACCTCCGGCACAATGCACATACAGGTTTGCATCTGTGTTTATCAATGCCACTTGTACTATATCCGTAAGCGTGTTCAATGGTGCATTGGTAGCACCTTTCACATGTCCATTCTCAAACTCTGCAGGCTTACGCACATCCAATATCTCCATATTATTATCATGCGGTATATCCATTGCAAACTCGTCAGGCTCAATATCTATGACCATATCTACTGACTCCCCGGCAGCTTTCCATCCATTTACACCTCCTTTCAAATAACCGATAGTTTTATCTAGCCCCACTCGTGCCAAACGCATTACAGTCTCTTCTTCTTTGCCATCTTCAGTCACCAACACCAACTCTTTATCAAATGGCAACACGCTACCTGCCCACTCAGCAAAACGTCCTTCAAGACCTACGCTAATAGACCCCGGCACAAACTCTTCGGTAAACTCTACTGCTTTGCGCGTATCAAGTATCACAGCTCCGTCAGCAACCTTCTGTTTGAACTCATCTACACTCAAAGCCTTGGTTCCACTCTGCATCACTTCGTCCAAACTGCTATAACCTTCTTTATTGATCTTAGCATTAAGAGGGAAATATGCAGGAGGGGCAGAAAGGCCGTCAGTCACTTGCTTGATAAAGTCTTCCTTGCTCATATCCTGTAGTGCATAGTTCTGCTCCTTTTGTTCACCTATAGTACTATAAGTTTCAGAACCCAGATTCTTACCACAAGCAGAGCCCGGACCATGTGCAGGATATACGATCACATCATCTGCCAATGGTTTTATCTTATTATTTAGAGACTCATACATCATACCTGCAAGGTCTTCTTTTTCAAGGTTACCGCTGAATAGGTCAGGGCGACCAACATCCCCTACAAACAAGGTATCTCCCGTAAACACACAATATGGTTTACCTTCCTCTGTATGCAATAGATAGCAAGTACTCTCTAGAGTATGCCCAGGGGTATGTAGTGCTGTTACTTTCAGCTTTCCTATATTGAACTCCTCCCCGTCTTTAGCTATATGAACCTTGAACGCTGTTTCTGTTTCAGGCCCGTAAACTATAGTAGCGCCTGTTTTTTTAGCCAGTTCTAGGTGACCACTAACAAAATCAGCATGGAAGTGGGTCTCAAATATGTATTTGATCTTCACGCCCATATCTTCTGCCTTTTTGATGTACTGGTCTACATCTCTTAGCGGATCCACAACCGCCGCTTCACCTTCACTAGCTATAAAGTAGGCCGCTTCGCTCAGGCAGTTGGTATATAATTGTTCTACTGTCATAAATACTTATATCAGATTGTGTATAGTTTAGTAATTAGTCTCTTCTCCCCATGAAGATCATGATAAAATATAGCAAATTGGCTACTGACGCTAACGCTGCGACCAAATAGGTTCTTGCAGCCCATTTCAACGCATCTTTTGCCTTGTCATGCTCGTACGAATTGGTAACTCTATTATTCTCCATCCACTTTAATGCACGGTTGCTCGCATCGTACTCCACAGGTAGGGTTATCAGTGAAAATATGGTTGTTGTTGCAAATAATATGATACCAATCAACAAGATCAACTGATTGCCTCTACCAAAGAATAGCCCTAACCCCGCAAATATCACCCATTGTGCCAATGAGCTACTGATCTGCACTATTGGTACTAGTTGGCTTCTTAGCTGCAACATACTATACGCAGTAGCATGCTGTACTGCATGCCCGCACTCATGTGCAGCTACCGCAGCAGCTGATATACTACGCCCCTGATACACATCAGGACTAAGGTTAACGGTCTTATCTTGAGGATTATAATGGTCTGATAAAAAACCTTGCGATGTAGTTACCGTTACATCATATATACCATTATCATGAAGCATGCGCTCAGCTACTTCCTTTCCACTCATGCCATTACTTATAGGCATCTCACCATATTCTCTAAACTTGCTTTTCAGCCGATTGCTCACGACCATACCTATGACCATGAACACCAATGATATGAATATATAACCCATCTTTTCTCTTTATTACCTATACATCAAATTGTTTACCAATGTAATATTGGCAGATATTCAAAGGTAAAACTTGCCGAAGAACTGCCTTTTATACAGGTATAAATAAAAAAAGGAGGCTATGTCTGAGAACAGACTACCCCCCACTTTTTAATACGCACGGTTTGAATGAGTTTGGCGATATACTACTACCACTTCATCGTAAGACCTAACAGCCAGTTGAAGCCTGCCTGCGGATAGAAGTAGTTCACTGTAGTATTTTCCCCACCATACCTAAAGCTATAGGTATACCCATTACTCTCATATTTTGTGTCGAATACGTTATTCAACATTAAGTTCAATCCAAGCTCTTTGAACGGCTTTGCTTTGATACTATATCGTATACGCACATCGCCAAGAGCATAAGCATCAATACTTCTTGCATCGTTGCTAGTGTTGTCCAGATATTGACTTCCTACATACTTGCCCAGAAGGTCTATTTCAAACTTCTGCCCCATACTCATCTTTCTGAACGGACGTAAAGTTAACCCACCTGCACCAATAATGTTAGGCGAAAAAGCTATATCTGTATTATTATGCTCTATCATCACCTGCTCTCCATTAGGGTCATCATAGTTATCATAGTACTCTGTAAAGCTGTTTATCTTGTTCTGAGAAAGTGTTGCATTAGCATGTAATGTCAGCCAACGTGTAGCTATTACAGCACCTTGTAGCTCTATACCCATACGGTAGCTTTCAGGAACGTTAGTTCTAGTATACGCGCCTACATCGTTTATTTGCCCAGTTAATACCAGCTGATCCTTATACTGCATGTAGTAATAGTTCGCAGTTACATTCCACTTTTGCTTGCTGACCTCATATCCCGCCTCAACATCATATAACTGCTCATGCTTGGGCAACGATGTTGTATTCGCTTCAAAATCATTTCGGTTAGGCTCTTTATTGGCCACTGCAATAGATGCATAAGCTCTTTGCTTTTGCAACATATTATCGCGTACCAAATAAGTTACACCTGCTTTAGGGTTGAAGAAACTATAATTGACAGAAGGTGTCAAACTTGGGTTGTCTCTGAATCCGTTTATGTCGTACTGTACGTTGCGATATTGAAGGTCTCCAAAGAGTATCAACTTCTTGTTGATAGTATGCTGTGCTTTCACATACACATTTGCATCGTTCTTTTGTGCATCGTTCAAGTACCAACGGTAGTCAGCAGGTACATTATACTGCGCCCACTTTACATAGCCATAGTGCTCCCCTTCATACCTATTGAAGCCACCACCAAAAGTTAATTGTGTATTTCTCTTTTGATATAGCAATGAGAATACACCACCATAGTAATAGTTGTCTAACCACAGTTGGCGGATAAGATCTGTACTTGTGAAGGTGTCGTTACTAGGCGTGATAAAATTGTCAAGCCCATATGTACTGAACGACTGCCCTAAACGATATTCATTATAATAACCTCTACCTCTGGTCAGGAATAGACCAACATGCCCTGTAAGGTTCTTAGAGAATTTATGATCAGCAAAAAGTTGGTAGTAGTCTTGCTGGTAATTATCCGTTTGATCATCATAATAAGTACCATCGGCTCTTATACCTAGCTCATTAAAGGTCCTATTGGTCTCTAATGAGTCTTCTGATACTCCGTTCCACGCTTGCTGGGTCTTTTCCTTACCCGTCATCAGCATGAAGCGAACAGATGTTTTTTTAGTTGGTGTCCAGCCTGCTATTAGCTGTAGCGATTTCATATCACTAGAAGAGCGGTCTATATAACCATCAGAACTGATCTTGGACAACCTAACATCGAATTGAAATTGGTTATTGATCAAGCCAGTACCCGCATGTAATGTGTGCCTTCTGGTATTAAAAGAACCTACACTATTGATAAGCTCGGCACCCGCTTTCTCATATTGTTGCAGGTTGCTGATACTCATAGTTGCTCCAAAAGCTCCCGACCCATTGGTTGATGTACCAACACCGCGCTGTAACTGGATAGAACCTGTAGTAGAGGCTATATCTGTGAAGTTCACGAAGAATGTACCTTGACTTTCCGCATCATTTACGGGCATACCATTCAAGGTAACATTGATACGTGTACCATCAGTACCGCGCACTCTAAGACCGGTATAACCTACACCTGCACCCGCATCTGAAGTAACTACCGCTGATGGTGTGTACTGTAACAAGTATGGCACATCTTGTCCGTTATTAGCCTTTTCAATGTCCTTTTTAGTGATCTCAGTCTTAGCGAACGGAGCATCATCTCCTGCTCTAAGGCTGCGCACCTCTACAGGCTGTATATAATGCTTACTGTCCAGCAGGCTGGTGTCATTATCACTACCTGTTTGTGCACTTGCTGCACAACTGACCGTAGCTGCCAGCATTGTTAATGTAAATCTGTTCAAACGCATAACATATTGTTTCATTATTAATAAAATGAGGGGAAAGCGTCATGCTTTGGCATCGCTGAATGTACACGAATACTAAGCGCAGGCCTTATCGCTCAGACATTACATAATACAAACAGAGATATCGATCGTGCTGATTTTATATAATCCCTAACCGGCATTACCCGGTCCAGGTTCAGCGGGTATGATCTCAGCCTGATAATATATTAGGCACCCCGTTTTTGCACCGCAAAGGTAGTTACTAATAGCATTAGTACAAATAGAGGTTAACATTGTATTAAAAAATCTTTTTTCTAAGAGTTAGAATTTTGCTAAATTCAATGTTCTATTTAAAAACAACACGTGATAATGAAACTAAAATTTACATCGCTATTAGCAACACTTGCGTTGATGAGTGGCGTAAGCTACGGACAAGCATTCACGGAAGACTTTGAAGGCGCGACAGTACCTTCACTTCCTGCGGGATGGACAGAGAATACTCAAGCTACTACAGGTTGGAAAACACATACAGGAGCTATTACCTCTACTAATGGATGGGTAATGTCAGCTCATACAAAATATGCGGCACTAGATGACTGGAATAATGATGAGAATAACAGCACTAGTACGCTGATTACTCCCACTATGGATCTTACATCTTTAAGTACACCTTATTTAAGTTTTGAACATTATTATGTTCAAGCTCAGTATAATGGTGGCGCTGCGGAAGAACTAAAAGTTAAGATCAGTACAAATGGTGGTACTTCTTGGACAGACCTAAAAACACTAGATGGTGCAAGTACAGGCTGGCAAAAGTCTTTCATAGACCTTTCTGCATACCAAACACAATCATCAGTAATGTTAGCGTTTGAATACAATGACAATGGTGCTAAACTGATAGGTGCGGGTATTGATGACATTAAAGTATACGACCCGCCACAAAATGAACTTGCACTTACTAATGTAACTCCTGTTGCTGGTTCACCTTTAGCTTATGGTGTTATAAATACAAGTACAAATATTGGTGGTACCGTATTTAATAATGGTGGTACAGCTGTTACTTCTTTCAAAGTATACTTCCAAGAAGGAGCTAACACTCCGGTATCAAGCACTGTATCTGGTGTGAATATTGCGCCATTTACCAGCTATGACTTTACAGCTTCTAACCCTTTTAATATTCCGGGTTCTTTAGGTGATTACAACTTAAAAGTATGGATAGAACTTACAGGTGATATTGACGCTACAAACGATAGCAGTAACACTACCGTAGTTGCAGCTTCCTTCATGCCTAAAAAGAGAATTTTCATAGAAGAAGGTACAGGACCATGGTGCGGATGGTGCCCTCGTGGTCATGTATATATGGATTCTGCAAATAATACATACCCTAATAGCTTTAGCCTTGTTGCAGTTCAGAATGGTGGTTCTAACCCTATGAAAATCCCTGTATACGACAACTACCTTACTTCTAACTATATCGGTGGATTCCCTGGTATGGTCGTAGATAGAGAGTATGAAACTGACCCATCAGATATGATTGATGTTTATAACGAGCGTAAGGACTACTTTGGCTTTGCAGATATAACACTAACAGATGTTCCTGCTACAGAGTTCAACTATTCTGTAAAAGTATCAGTAAAACCTGCTGTTGACCTTAGCGGAGACTATAGACTATTGCTTGTAGTTACAGAAGATGACGTACACGTACCTGGAAACAGTGCTTACGACCAAGCTAACTACTATAGCAGCACACAAGCAAATATACCATTAAAAGGTGCTGGCTTAGATTGGCAAAAAGAGGCATCTAAAGTTCCTTCTACTAAAATGTACTATCAGCATGTTGCAAGAGTAGTTTACCCTTCACCTACAGGTGCCCCTGGTAGCCTACCTACTACTATGACTGCAGGTAATACTTACGATTATACAATCAATGCTGCTATACCTCCTGGTCTTAACAGAGATAAGATGCACGCTGTCGTTGTTCTTATTCGCAATTCAGACGGTCTTGCATTAAATAGTCAGAACATTGTAGTACCTGTAGGTATTCAAGATGCTACTACTACGGGTATCAATCAGCTAAATGTATTCCCTAACCCTGCTACTGATAACGTATTTGTATCTGTAAACCTTGCTAAGGCTAGCAAAGTGAACATACAAATGTTTGATGTAATGGGACGTTTGGTAAACGAGCTTCCTGCTCAAAGTATGGACGCTGGTCAGAATAAAGTAGAAATGAACACTGCTAACCTAGCAGAAGGCGTTTACTCTATTCGCATCCAAACAGAGACCGGTAGCGTAACTAAACAACTAAGTGTTATCAAGTAATTCTGATAAGCTTAAATATATTCTACACAAAAAAGGCTCCATAAGGAGCCTTTTTTATTGTTCAAAGTATTCAATGATACATTCTTTAAGTAGTAATTCCTGACTGAAGAACTCAGTTGCTTCTACATCCTTTATCGGATTGAAATGAGGCCAACCTTCGTCATCGTGCCCTGCCAACTCAAAATAACCGCGACTGCGTAATAGTGAGCAAACAGCTATATGCATCAGGTCTTGTTTCTGCTCTTTGGTGAACTTTCTCTTTGTAGGCCAACGACCTAATTCATTCATACCTATAAGAAACAACATACCTTCTACATCAGGCACTTTGCCAAAACGCTCCCTCAACAAGAACTCTACATCTATCCAGCGTTGTTCAAAATTTTCCATAATATTCTTATCGCCGCAAATGTAGTGGAATTTGGTTTAACGCAGTTTTAACAGCGATAGTAAACCGTTCGTGATATTTTTGAAGCTTACAAAATTATCGTTTCGGTTTTTGTAAATTGACATCTGTTATGACTGATATGGAAACACCTTCAACATCGTCTGTAGACATTAGAGAATTAAACGAACGCATACACCAACACAGCGCCTTTATTGAGCTACTGAATATGGAGCTGAATAAAGTAGTAGTTGGTCAAAAACACATGGTGGAGCGCCTGCTCATTGGTATGTTGGCAAATGGTCACGTACTATTGGAAGGTGTGCCGGGGCTGGCAAAAACACTAGCTATCAAATCACTGGCATCTGCTATACATGCAGACTTTGCACGTATACAGTTCACACCAGACCTGCTACCTGCTGATGTATTAGGTACTACAGTGTACAACCCGCAAGAGCATGAATTCTCTGTGCGTAAAGGACCAATATTTGCCAACTTCATTCTTGCTGATGAAATAAACCGTGCCCCTGCAAAAGTGCAAAGTGCATTGCTAGAGGCTATGCAAGAGCGTCAGGTGACCATTGGCGATACTACATACAAACTGGCCGAGCCCTTCCTTGTATTGGCCACACAAAACCCAATAGAGCAAGAAGGTACTTACGAACTACCGGAAGCACAGGTAGACCGTTTTATGCTTAAAGTGGTGATCACTTATCCTAAGCAAGAAGAAGAGCGCCACATTATACGTACTAACCTGAACCCGGGAGGTATGTCTAAGATAAATGCAGTGGTGAGCCCTGACGATATACTAAAAGCGCGCAACCTAGTTCGCGAAGTATATATGGATGAAAAGATAGAGCAGTATATACTGGATATCGTATTCGCAACACGTTTCCCTGAAAACTACAAGCTGGAAAAGCTAAAGCCACTAATAGCTTATGGAGGTTCTCCACGTGCCAGCATCAACCTTGCCTTGGCATCAAAGGCTTATGCCTTCATCAAGCGTCGTGGATATGTGATACCTGAGGATGTACGTGCTGTGTGTCAAGATGTGATGCGCCACCGTGTAGGCATCACTTACGAGGCAGAAGCAGAGAACATTACCAGCGAACAAATAATCAACGAGATACTAAACGCTGTGGAAGTACCATAGCAGCAACATATCATTACTTTATATAACAAAGACCTGATAGCTATACTGTCAGGTCTTTTCTTTTAAACTATATTTGCCCTACAAATAATAACTATGCTGCCGATACAACTATTCAGACAGAATAAAGAACAGATCTTAGCAGGACTGAATAAGAAGAACTTTAAGGAAACAGAACTTGTAGACACCATCATAGAGCTGGATGAGCAACTAAGAGCGGTGAAAGCTGATAATGACAATATATTATCGGCTATCAATAGTGCTTCCAAAAGTATTGGCCAGCTAATGGCTAAAGGTGAAAAAGAAGAAGCAGAGAAGGCTAAAGCAGAAGTAGCTCAAAACAAAGAAAAGACCAAAGAGCTTACCACCAAGCTACATGAGTTGGAACAACAACTACACGATACTATAGTAAAGCTACCTAACCTACCACACAATAGCGTACCAGCTGGTAAAACGCCTGAGGATAACGAAGTAGTGCGTATGGGTGGAGAAGCACCACAACTTAGCGAGCAGAAAAAACCACACTGGGACCTTATGGACCAGTATAAGCTGGTAGACTTTGAGCTAGGTAACAAGATAACGGGTAGTGGCTTCCCTGTATATACTGGGCAAGGAGCTAAGCTACAACGTGCGCTGATCAACTACTTCTTGAACTATAACATAGATGCGGGCTACAACGAGTACTACCCGCCATATATGGTGAATGAGGATAGTGCCTATGGTACTGGTCAGCTGCCTGATAAAGAAGTACAGATGTACCATGTGGTGAACGATGGTCTATACCTAATACCAACGGCTGAGGTTCCCCTTACCAATATCTACCGCGATGAGATAATACAAGAGCAGGAACTACCTATAAAGATGACCGCATTCACGCCTTGCTTCCGCAGAGAGGCGGGTTCTTATGGTAAAGATGTTCGAGGGCTGAACCGTGTTCACCAATTCGATAAAGTAGAGCTGGTACAGATAGTAAAGCCTGAAGAAAGCTACGATGTGCTGGAAGAGATGGTAAGCCATGTAGAAAAGCTGATACAGTCTCTAGGGCTACACTACCGCATACTAAGGCTATGTGGTGGAGATATGAGCTTTACATCTGCCCTTACTTACGATTTTGAGGTGTATAGCGCAGCTCAAGAGCGGTGGTTAGAGGTGAGCTCTGTATCCAACTTTGAGGTATTCCAGACCAACCGTATGAAGATACGCTACAAAGATGCTAACAAAAAGACGCAGTTGCTACACTCTCTTAACGGTAGCTCTTTAGCATTACCACGTATCATGGCTTGTATATTGGAGAACAACCAAACTGCTGAAGGTGTCAATATACCTGAAGCACTACAGCCATTCTTTGGTAAAGCAATGATCAACTAATTTTTTACTAGAACTAACTTATAATATCACACACAGATGATACAAAGAATACAGACCGTATGGTTACTATTAGCTGCCGCTGCTGCTGCATGTATGTTCTTCCTGAACATGTTCACCATATCTTATATGGATACAGGTGTTGAGGTACTAAAGGATATTCCTATTTTTTATGACTACTTACTCAGCATCTTTGCATTTACACTGGTGGCTATTCCGTTGGTAGCTATCATACAGTTTCGCAATAGGAAGGTACAGTCAGGCATGGCTGTAGTATCTATAATACTGAACATTCTATTCATCGTGCTATACGTTATGAATGTGCAGAACTATGGCGAGCGTATGGGGCAGCCAAATGCTAATACGGCCTATGATATAGGCTCATTTATGCCGATAGCTTCCATCATATTCCTAATACTGGCTATCAGAGGCATACGTAAAGACAACAAGCTTATAAAGTCGCTTGACAGGCTTAGGTAAAAGCTAGTGCAACGACATTAACACCCCTGCTGTAAACCCAAAGTTCCCGTAAGGCACAGCAAAAGTAGAGTAGGTATTTGCGGTATTATTAGTAGCAGATGTTTTAAATTCATACTTAGTTGTTCTATACTCATCAGGTATAGAGCTGGTATAGTTTACACCGTTTACCACATAGTCCGTCACTTCACTTTCTCTTGCATACAAAGTGAGCGAGGTAACATTGATTTCTGAGAATATGGAGAACAGTTCAGCTATCTTATACCTTACACCTATCGCGGCTGAAAAGCCCACACCAAACCGTGTTCTAAACTCCTCTTTGTATAACGTACTTTCAATATTCTGTACTGCTAATACACTCTCTGTAGTACTTGTACTTTCTAGTGTATACGTAGACTGTATAGGTATCACCAAGCCGGTACGAGAGTAAAGCACCACCTTTTCGGTACCGGTTTGTAACACTAAAGCAGGAGATAATAATATTGGCATATTAGCCTGCTGGCTTACTGATGCTTTTGATATCTGTATACCATCATTCTCCTCATATGTCATTTTGTATTTTCTGGGGGCAATACCAATATTCGCATCCAGTTCTACTCCTATATGTTTACTCATTAGTATACCTACACCTATCGTACCGTTTATACCTGCTGTAAGTGATGGCTTTTTGACAGAGAAGCTCGTTTGTGTACCAGTAGCGGCATTATACTGACTATTATAGTTGCCTGAGTAGGCATTACCAAAGGCATCATACGGTTGTGTACCATGGGGCATAGCATAGCCTATACCACCCTTCAGGTAAAATTCCTGTGCAGAACTTATGGTAGTATTAGCCAATAAAATAATGATCAATGGTAGCAGTCTCCTCATATATTAAAAAAGGGTTATCTAAGCAAATATAGGCGTAAAAAAGCGCTGTGTTTACAACACAACGCTTTTTATGTATAAAAATTATATAAGTATGATAAATA
>CAZPDA010000042.1:0-17693 GCA_964585115.1 uncultured Flavipsychrobacter sp. | reverse complement strand
GTATTAAATTATTATTTATAAAGTACAACAAGCGATAATTACTGATACAGCAAAAATAACTAGTTATAGTACAGTAATAGTGGGACAAACATACTATTGCATCCTTTTCATTACACATATCGCTTGATAAGTTTGAAAGAATAAACAACTAGCACAAGCTGAAATACATAGAACCACAAAAGCCACCTCAATGAGGTGGCTTTATTAAACAAAGTGAACCGGATTGGATTCGAACCAATGACCGTCTGCTTAGAAGGCAGATGCTCTATCCAGCTGAGCTACCGGTCCGTTTTTGTGAGGTGCAAAGCTATATAATTTCTATGAAAAAAGAAGAACTATTCTTGAGTTTTATTTAGAGGTTGTGGTGTTGGAGCCTGTCCATTCTCACGTTCCTCTATCGGAATAAGATCATTTACTTTCTGCCATTTTTCTTTAGACCACTTAAAGCCGTCATACTCTCCACTAGGCACAAATGTATACTTTCTGTTAGGGTCATTTACCTGAGAAACCAACCTATCAAAGAAGATAGCATTCATATCATTATCCCAGTTCAGAGACACATTTACTTGTTTCTTATATTCAAGTATAAAACGATTCACTACCCTACCGCCACCTAAATCAAATATAGGCATACCAAACTCAGGACCTTTATCAGTAATGACCATTGGGTCCATTACTTTTTTATTACTAGCCGGATTGTTGATATTCTTACCCAACAATGTATATACCGACTCTCCATCTACTTTATTGGTTATTATCTTATAGATCAATGCACCATACCATTTACCTCCTCTTAGCACACTATCTTCAGCTCCTTTTTTCAGCTCATTAGAATAATCGAACATAGGGTACAACTCCAGGTCTTCATTATTCATCTGTATAGCACCATAATATCTAAAACCTATTTCTGTTGGTTGTGTTATCCAGTTGAATATCCTAAATTCTTTACCTTCAGGATATACTATATTGATAACAGTATCTAAATTGCTAAAAGGATATTTATAAGAGTTAGGTACTTTTAGTGCGGTGATCAACTTCTTAATAAAACGCTCTGTATATACTACCCTATCTGAAGGCATATATCCATTATACATAGAGTCTGCCGCCATTATCAGAGAATCTTCAAGCTGTGCTAAACGTTTATTGCTACTTAGGTCTGTATCTGCTGTCTCATCTTGAGCATAAACACCACTGAAACATAAAGTAGAGAAAACTATAAGTATGAACGTTTTATTGAACATATCATTCAGGCATTTCCTCCAAACCTAAACAATTTCCTTCAAACCATACAACACTATGCGTTAAACTATGTTTTTAACACAAAAGCTACTAATTTCGAGGCTGACAAAAGGTGTTTATGCAGATAGTCCAACAGATTCTATTCATTCTTGTAGCAGGAGTGTCCATATTCTTGTTTGCAAAGAAGGTCGGAGAGATAAGAAGAAATATTAAGCTAGGTCGCGATGAAGACCTAACAGATAATCCTTCTCAACGCTGGAAAAACATGGTATTGCTTGCCCTTGGGCAACAGAAGATGTTCAAGCGTCCTGTACCGGCATTACTACACTTAGCAGTATATGCTGGGTTCATCATCATTAATGTTGAGATACTAGAGATAATACTTGATGGTATTTCAGGGCAGCACCGCTTATTTGCCCCTATGTTGGGTAGTCTGTACTCTGTTTTGATCGGTTGTTTTGAGATACTAGCTGCTCTTGTATTAATTGCTTGTGCTATATTCTTAGTACGTAGAAACATCTTAAAACTAAAAAGGCTGAACCAAGAGGAAATGGAGGGCTGGCCTAAGAACGATGCTAACCTTATTCTTATTACAGAAATAGTTTTGATGTCTTTGTTCCTTGCTATGAATACTGCAGACCTTGTATTGCAAAGCAGAGGTGCAGAGCACTACACACAAACATCTACTTTTTGGATATCAGGAAACCTTACTTATCTATTTGATAGTTTATCAACAGGTACACTAATAGCTATAGAGCGTGGTGGCTGGTGGCTGCACATCATAGGTGTATTAGCATTTATGAACTACTTACCCTACTCTAAGCACTTCCACATCATTTTAGCCTTCCCTAATGCATACTACATGCGTTTGAAGGAGCAAGGTGAGATGATGAATATGCAAGAAATTCAGAATGAAGTATTGTATATGATGGAGCCGGATAAAGCCCCTACAGATGCTGCACCTGCTGACCCTATGCGTTTTGGTGCTAAAGATGTAATGGATCTTAGTTGGAAGAACTTGATGGATGCCTACTCTTGCACAGAGTGCGGTAGATGTACGGCTATGTGCCCTGCTAACCAAACGGGTAAAGTGCTATCTCCGCGTAAGATAATGATGGATACACGCGACAGACTAGAGGAAGTAGGTAAGAATGTCAATAAGAACAAAGAGTTCCAAGACGATGGAAAGTCTTTGGTGCATGATTATATAAGTGTAGAGGAGCTACGTGCTTGTACCACTTGTCAGGCTTGTGTAGAGGCTTGTCCTGTCACTATCGACCCGCTGAATATCATTGTTCAGCTACGTAGATACCTTATTATGGAAGAAAGTAACAGCCCTGAAGAGTGGAACCTAATGTTTGGTAACGTTGAGAACAATATGGCTCCTTGGAAGTTTAGCCCTGATGAAAGAGATAAGTGGACAGAAGAAATGGCAGAGGCTTAATTTATTACTAACTAACACAGAAAGAGAAAGAAGATATGCAGATAAAGTCAATGGCTGAATACGCTGCCAATGGAGAACAACCGGAAGTATTATTCTGGGTAGGTTGTGCAGGTAGCTTCGACCAAAGAGCGCAGAAGATAACAAAAGCATTTGCACAGATATTAGATAAAGTAGATGTAAAGTTTGCCATATTGGGTAAAGAGGAAATGTGTACAGGCGACCCTGCTCGTCGTGCGGGCAATGAGTTCCTTTTCCAGATGATGGCATATAACAATATTCAAACCCTGAATGGCTATGAGGTCAAAAAGATAGTAACCGCTTGCCCTCACTGCTTCAACACCATTAAGAATGAATATCCTGCATTGGGTGGTGAGTACGAGGTGATACATCATACTACATTCTTACAGCAATTAATAAACGATGGACGTGTGCGCTTGAAAGAAGGCGGCGAATTCAAGGGTAAGAAGATAACCTATCACGATAGTTGCTACCTAGGTAGAGGTAACAATATATATGAAGCCCCACGCGAGGTATTACAAGCATTGGATGTGGAGCTTATAGAAATGAAGCGTTGCCGCACCAATGGTCTATGCTGTGGTGCTGGTGGTGCGCAAATGTTCAAAGAGGAAGAAAAAGGCACTACTCGTGTCAACTTCGACCGTTCTGAAGAAGCAGTAGAAACAGGAGCAAATATCATTGCTGCTAACTGCCCGTTCTGTACTACAATGCTTGGCGATGGCGTAAAGAACCAAGAGAAAGAAGATGATGTAGCAGTAATGGACATAGCGGAGATGGTGGCTAAGTCTTTGGCTGACTAAAGCTATAACCATATAGCTATATTTTAACTAATAATAGGCTGTATCCTACGTAACTTTGCAACATGTTAGAAGCATTGAAAAATATAGTTCCTGCAGATTTTGCCGATGACTCAAGAATTTGGGTATATCAGAGCAGCAGAGCTTTTATAGATAGAGAAGAGCAAGAGATAAACGAACAGCTTGAGCAGTTCTACACGCAGTGGAATTCTCATGGTACGCCTGTTAAAGGTTGGGCTAAACTGCTATTCAAGCAGTTCATAGTAATGATGGCAGATGAAACTGCTACAGGTGTCAGCGGATGTAGTACTGACTCATCTGTAAGGGTCATTAAAAGCATAGAGCGACAATACGAAGTGAATATGTTCGACCGTATGATGCTGACCTTTCTGGTAGAAGGAAAAGCACAAATGCTACCTGTAAATCAAGTACAGTACGCTTTGGACAAAGAATATATTGACCATAACACCCCACTCTTCAATAATCTTGTAAACACTAAAGGAGACCTAATGAATAACTGGCTCATCCCTTTAAAAGAGAGTTGGTTGGCTAGCAGAGTCAACTTAGTTACATCATAAAAAAAGCCACCTTTAACAGGTGGCTTTTTACTAATACAATATCTTACTACTTAGCCTTCTTTTTAACCAGCTTCCCAAGTACCTTACCAGCCAAAGCATACGACTCTTGAACACGCGTACCGCTATCATAATCATACCCACCGTATGAACGACCTACACTCTTCTTGATAGTAACCTTTGCTACTACTTTACTTTGGTCAGCAGTTTCTACCAATAATGCTTCACAATCTATCTCAGCATATTTGCGCATCACACCGATATTAAACCCTGGTTCTGTTCTAGTCGTCTTAATTATCCAAGTGTACTTAGCATTGGGATTATCGCCAATCTTCATATCAGCATATTTAGCATAAAGCTCCTCAAACTGTGGCTGAAAACGGTTTTCCCTATCGGCAATCCATGCATTTTCCCACTGGTCACCTTTGCCTGCTTCTTTTTTATTGTAGTCAGCTTTCTTTTTTGCTATGTAGTCTTCTTCTTTTTTAAACTTACCCACACTCATATTAGAGTAGTCGTAGATAACATTTACAGTTGAAGCACCTTTTAGCACACCAAGGTTTCCTTTTTCTAACTTAACTTTTTGGGCGTAACCAACCATACCTACTGTGCATAGCAGCAGGGCGGTTGTTAATAAAATAACTTTCTTCATAAGTGTATATTTTTCTTGTGGTAAAGAAACAATTAAAAATAAATTGAAACAATACCAGAGTAATAATCAGGCGTTAATAAATATTGAATAAATCAAGCCTTTATAATTCAACTTCAACGCCTAAAATCATTAATTTTAGCGGTCTTAATAGCCAAGAATAAAGAATGTCAGAACAGAACGACCATATTGAACAGGATACGGTAAAGATAAATGAGATGTACGAAAGCTGGTTTTTAGACTATGCCAGCTATGTGATATTAGAGCGTGCCGTTCCTGCGGTAAACGACGGTTTGAAACCTGTACAGCGTCGTATACTCCACGCCATGAAGGAAATGGATGATGGTAGATATAACAAGATAGCTAACGTTATCGGTCAGACCATGCAGTACCACCCTCACGGTGACGCCTCTATCGGAGATGCTATTGTAAACCTTGGACAAAAAGACCTTTTAATAGACACACAGGGTAACTGGGGGGATGCACGAACAGGAGACAGTGCCGCAGCTGCTCGTTATATAGAAGGTAGGCTCTCTAAGTTTGCTCTGGATGTCGCCTTCAACGCAAAGACCACTGACTGGCAATTAAGCTATGATGGGAGAAAGAAAGAACCCGTAACCCTACCAATGAAGTTCCCTTTGTTATTGGCGCAAGGAGCTGAAGGTATAGCCGTAGGTCTTTCTACAAAGATACTTCCACACAACTTTTGTGAGCTACTAGATAGTGCTATAAAACACCTGAAAGGCAGAAAGTTTGAGCTCTATCCTGACTTTGCTACCGGAGGCATGATAGATGTTACCAATTATAATGATGGTAAGCGAGGCGGCAAGGTGCGCGTACGTGCTATAGTTGAGGAGGTAGACAAAAAGACCCTAGCGATTAGGAGCGTGCCTTATGGCGTTACCACCTCTCAACTTGCTGATAGTATACTAAAGGCAAATGATAACGGTAAGATCAAAATAAAAAGTGTCACTGATAATACTGCTAAAGATATAGAGCTTATTGTTCAGTTAGGTCCTGGGCTAGATACCGACCAAGCAATTGATGCATTATATGCATTTACAGACTGTGAGGTCTCTATTTCTCCAAATGCTTGTGTTATTGTAGAAGACAAACCACACTTCATTGGTGCAACAGAGCTGCTAAAACTATCCGTTCAGCATACCAAAGACCTGCTACTAAAAGAACTAGAAATAAAGCTTGGCGAGCTAGAAGACAATTGGCACTACTCTTCTCTTGAAAAGATATTCATAGAGAACCGTATATACAGAGACATTGAAGAAGAGACCACTTGGGAAGGAGTTTTATCTGCAATAGATAAGGGATTAACCCCATTCAAAAGCAAATTGCGCAGAGCCGTCACTCAAGAAGATATCATTAAGCTAACGGAGATAAAGATCAAACGTATATCTAAATATGACTCCTTTAAAGCTGATGAACATATAAAAGGGGTTGAAGACAACATTGATGAAGTAAAGCACAATATTGAGCATCTCACCGACTATGCGATAGCATATTATACCGAACTACTGAAAAAGCATGGCAAAGGAAGAGAGCGTAAAACAGAGATAAAACTGTTTGAGACCATACAGGTTACAAATGTTGCTATTGCAAATACCAAGTTCTATGTAAATAAGAAAGAGGGCTTCATAGGCACATCACTAAAGAAAGATGAATTTGCTTTTGAGTGCTCCGATCTGGATAATGTCATCGTCTTCACTAAAGATGGTAAGATGATGGTTACAAAGGTTGCTGATAAGACCTTTGTTGGCAAAAACATCATACATGTTGATGTGTGGCATAAAGGAGATGACCGTAGTACATACAATATGATATATGTAGACGGTAAATCGGGCATTTCATATGCTAAACGCTTCAATGTCAAAAGCATTACTCGCGATAGAGAGTACGACCTTACCAAAGGCAATACTAATAGTAAAGTCCACTACTTCTCTGCTAACCCTAATGGAGAGGCTGAGGTGATAACAATAACTCTCTCCCCTGGTAGCAAAGCTAGGAACAAGGTCTTCGACTATTACTTTGAAGAGCTAGACATAAAAGGTCGTAGCGCAGGAGGTAATCAGGTTACCAAATACCCGATAAAGAGTACGCGATTCAAGGAGAAAGGGAAATCTACCCTAGAAGGTCAGAAAATATGGTACAACGACTCTGTAGGTCGTTTGAACAAGGATGGTGAAGGTATGCTACTAGGCATGTTCGATGTTAAAGACCGCATCATAGTCTTCTACAAAGACGGAACTTATGAGCTGACAGACTTTGAACTAACCAACAGATACGAGGCTGAAGACGTGGTAAGAATAGAACTCTTTGATCCTGAAAAGGTAATAAGTGCTATATATTATGATGCCAAATCAAAACACTTTTACGCTAAACGTTTCAAAGTTGAGTCTCAAACACTTAAGAGTAAATACCAATTCATAAAAGAAGGAGATGGTAATTACCTAGAGTTTGTCACAACAATGCAAGAACCTACACTACTCCTTAAGTCTGGTAAAAAGAAGTCTGAACTAGAAGAAGAAGAGGTTGTATTAAATGAAATGATAGATATAACAGGATGGAAAACAATTGGTACGCGTTTTGCAGATAATAATTTAAAAGAGGTATCCTTAGTAGAAAAGGACGACGATAAAGACGAATTGACACTATTCTAACAAGACCGTTTTTTGCTTAAAAATCAGTACCTTCACGCACTAAACCGGTCCGAAAGAGCGAACACAAGTACATGAAAAAGATAGAACTGGAAATTGTTGCCCTATCTCACAGTATTACACAAACACACTCATACGCCGTTGTACTAGGCGAAGTAAATGGACTTCGCAGATTACCTATTGTTATTGGTGGTTTTGAGGCTCAGGCCATTGCTGTTGCACTGGAACGCATGCAACCTAGCAGACCTCTGACTCACGACCTTTTTGCCAACTTCATGTCTACCTTTACTATTAAGCTTGAAGAAGTAATTATCTACAAGCTTGAAGAAGGCATCTTTTATGCGAAACTACTCTGCGAGCATAATGGTGAAATAATAGAGATTGATTCCCGTACTTCTGATGCATTGGCTCTAGCTGTCCGTGCAGACTGTAGAATCTTCACTTACGAAAACATTCTTGATGCAGCAGGGCTGTATCTTGACCCTAGTGAAACAAGCTCCGATGAAAGTAAGAATGTAGACAATTCTACAGCATCGGTATCTTCTACAGATCCCAATCAAGACTTGAAAACAATGACAATCGATGAACTGAATAAATTGCTTCAACAAGTTTTGGAGCAAGAAGATTACGTCCGGGCTATATCAATTAGAGATGAAATTAACAGTAGAAACACGAAATAGATATTAATCAGTTTCGTAGTAAAAAACTTTTAACAGCAACTTAATGAAAAGGTATTTAGTATTAGCTAGTGCAGCACTATGCTTATCATTTATAAGTAGTAATGCTCAAGCACAACAAACAGCAGGCAAGTGTGGTAATGAAACAATACAATCTAAGATCAATAACGATCCTGCATTAAAAGCAAAGTTTGATCAGTATAGAACTAATATAAATAATAGGACGACAGCTTATGAAGAATCAGCTGCAACAACAGCTAACAAAGGCACAGCAAGTCCAGTCTCTATTCCACTAGTATTTCATGTAATCTTAACTCAAGCTGAGATCAATCAGTTAGGGGGCACACAAGCTATTTACAGTCGTATTCAATCACAGATCAATGTATTAAATGAAGATTACAATAACGGCAATGCAGATCTTAGTAATGTACCTGCTGCATTCCAAAGTGTAATTGGTAAGGCAGACATCAATTTTGGTCTTGCGCATACTGACCCTAATGGCAATGGAACCATTGGTGTCGAAATAAAAGTAGCTCCCGACGGATTTGGCGGGTTTGCTGTAGGCGATGTTGCCGCTAAAAGAACAAACGGTGGAGGCCTCAACCCATGGGATTATACAAAGTATTTGAATATTTGGATAGTTAATCTGACATCGGGCCAAATTAACGGAACTGTACTTGGCTATGGTTATAGTCCATCATATGCTAGCCTTGTTGGCAAAGTTGAAGATGCAGGTGTAGTTATCATGTATAGCACCTTAGGAAGCCGCCTTAATAGTCCTTCATGGTACTTTTATGGAGATCAACAATTCTCTAAAGGTACTGTAGATAGAGGTCGTACATTAACACATGAACTAGGTCACTATTTCAACTTGTTCCACACATGGGGTAATACGGCTGTTGGCTCGGGTAATTGTAATGACGATGATGATATTGGTGATACTCCTCGTCAAAGAGATGCAACTTTTTCCACATGTCCTACTGGCGTTGTTGCAAACTGTACAAATGATCCCCACCCAGGTGGCGAAATGTACATGAACTTTATGGATTACTCTGGCGACAGATGTACAAATATGTTTACAGAACAGCAAGTAGCCCGTATGCGTGCTGAGATTTCTCCAGGAGGAGACTCTTATAGTCTTACATACTCTAATGTTATGATATGGCCAACATCTGTAAATAGTATAGATGGTGCTAATAAAATCTCATTAGTTCCAAACCCTACTACTGGCAACTTTAACATATCAATTGTACAAAAGAAAGGCAACCTTAATACAATAAACGTTATCAATGCTACAGGTCAAGTTGTAAAACAAATTACACCTGCAGAACAAAAAGACATTTATAATGTTGATATAAGTGGTATGCCTAAAGGTATATATATGGTACAGTTAGGTTTTGACAATGGAACAATCGTAAGAAAAGTAGTATTACAATGATAAATACAAAATTTGATCTGGAACAATTACTATCTAATCCTGCATTAGATGAGGATTTAAGATCAATTGGAAATAAAGTATTACAGCAAGAGCGCCTTTCTGCAGAAGAAGGCGTTTTGCTTTTCGAAAAAGGAGAGCTGGGTTATTTAGGAGCATTGGCAAACCATGTTAGCAATAGGCTACATGGCAATAAGGTATACTTCAATAAGAACTTCCACATTGAGCCAACCAATGTATGTGTCTTCACTTGCAACTTCTGTTCATATTCTCGTCAGTACAAGCACAGAGATGAGGGATGGGAGCTTAGCATAGACGAGATGCTGGATATGGTTCGCAAATATGAAAATGTTCCTGTAACAGAAGTGCATATTGTAGGTGGTGTACACCCTAAAATGAATCTGGAGTTCTTCTGCGAAGTAGTGAGTAAGATAAAGGCTATGCGCCCAGATCTACATATCAAAGGCTTTACGGCTGTAGAGCTTGACTATATGTTCCGCAAAGCAAAACTTTCTCGTGAAGAAGGTTTGAAAAAGCTCCGCGATGCAGGTCTTCAATCATTACCAGGTGGTGGTGCAGAAATATTTGATGAAGCCATTCGTCAAGAGATATGTGCAGACAAGGTCGATTCTGAAGGCTGGCTGGATATACATGGTACAGCTCATAAGCTAGGTATGCATACCAATGCTACTATGCTGTATGGTCATATAGAGAACTATAAGCATAGAGTTGACCATATGGTACGCTTGCGTGCTCTTCAAGATGAGACAGATGGATTTAACTGTTTCATTCCGCTTAAGTTCCGCAATCAGGAGAACGACATGTCTCATGTACCGGAAGTATCTGTAATAGAAGATATGCGTTTATATGCTATTGCCAGGATATTTATGGATAACATAAAGAACTTGAAGGCATATTGGCCAATGCTAGGTAGACAGTCGGCACAAATGACCTTATCATTTGGTGTTAATGACTTGGATGGAACAATAGACGACTCAACTAAGATATACTCTATGGCTGGTTCAGAAGAGCAGAGCCCAGCAATGACAACTGAAGAGATATGCGACCTTATCTCAGCAATAGGTAAAACACCTGTAGAAAGAGACACTTTATATAACGAGATAGAGGTATTTGAACCTCAAACAACATAAAATTAGCCGAGCAATCGCTCGGCTAATTACTTATTCTTCTTCGTAGAAATTCAGATCCTTACCAAAGGTCTCTGGTATTAGTATCACAGCTACTATACTGATGATCATTACAATAACACCGGTTATAATACCCGACTGCATGAAATTGTAGCTCCCTTGCAGGGACGTGAATATAAATACGATACCTGGCAGTGCTCCCCTTACCATATTAGGTGCAGTTGTTGCAGCTGTAGCACGAAGGTTGGTACCGAACTGCTCCGCAGCCATGGTTACAAATATTGCCCAAAAACCAGTACCAAAACCTAACAATGCAGCTATTGCATACATCGAGTTTGCGGTAGAATGCACCCCTTGCATAAAATATAGCACAATACCTACAATTGTAATTGCATAAAAGACATATAATGCCTTCTTTCTACTTTTCAAATACTGACTTAACAAGCCCACGGCTACATCTCCTATAGAGATAGCTACATAAGCAAACATCACAGCCTTACCAGGGTCTATATCGTCCTGTATACCAAAGTGCCTGCCAAAGTCATTAGCGAAGAATAAAAGTATACCTACCACATACCATGTAGGCAGACCGATCAGTATACTAAGCACGTAACGTTTTAACCTATCAGCATTTGTAAAAAACATGAGAAAGTTCCCTTTTGAAACTTTAGACTCCTGCATATTCTTGAACATACCCGACTCAAATACAGATATCCTTAGCAACAAAAGCACTAAACCTAGTCCTCCACCTATAAAATAGCAGATACGCCAGTCGAACGCCTGAGCTATAAAGTATGCGAATACAGCACCTGTTAACCCCAACCCTGCAACCAAAGATGTGGCAACTCCCCTCTTCTCTTTAGGGATCAATTCACTTACAAGAGTAATACCGGCTCCCAACTCTCCTGCTAAACCGATACCCGCAATAAAACGAACGATAATATATTGTGTAGTATTCTGTACAAGACCATTAGCAATATTAGCCAAGGAGTATAATAGTATAGAGCCGAAAAGAACACTTAGTCTCCCTTTTTTGTCACCCATCATCCCCCAGATAATGCCGCCTATTAACAAGCCCGTCATCTGATAGCTAGCTAACTTCAACCCAACATCAGTAATCTCTTGAGTAGATAACCCAAGACTTTTAAGGCTATCAATACGCACAATACCATACAACAAAAGGTCGTAGATATCAACAAAGTATCCGAGGGCTGCAACTAAAACGGGAATACTGAATATAGAGACGGTCTTACTGTTTTGCATCTGTAGTGTTTATTAGATGCAAACAGCAGAAGGTTAGTTACTCTGTAGCATCATTGCCTGTCTCTAAAGTAGTAGATTTCTTTTTACCAAAAAACATCTTGAAGAGAACTGGCCCTGTAGTGATCACAATGATACCAACAAGCACCTTCTCTATATTGTCTTTCACCCACTCATTCTCACCAAGCAAATAACCTGTCATTACCATACTTACTACCCATGCAATAGAACCTATGATGTTATAAAGGGTAAACTTCTTATAATCCATTTTCACAACACCCGCAATGATGGGAGCAAATGTTCTTACTATAGGCATAAATCTAGCAAGTATTATAGCAATACCACCTCTCTTATCATAAAACTCTTGTGCTTGATATAGATGCTTCTTCTTGAAAAGCAATGTATCTTTTCTTTGAAACAAATAATTACCCGATTTTCTACCAAACCAATAACCAACAAGGTTCCCTACAATACCTGCTATTATAATAAGCGGTATCCAGTACATCAAGTTTGCAACATTGCTTTCGAATGGCACATTAGTATTGGCAATGATCATACCCGTAACAAACAACAGAGAATCACCAGGAAGAAAGAACCCTACAAAAAGACCTGTTTCCGCAAAGATGATGAACATCACAATGTATATACCACCATGTGCCATTATCCAATCAGGATCTATCAACAACTTCAACATATCTAAGATCTCGTGCATGTGCTCTATTATTCTCCTTGGTTATTTATTTTGATGGATAGGGATTTGCTATTTTACCAACATCAATAATCATTCCTTTATCAGCAAATCGACGCGAATATAAGATAATATTGCATTGCTTTAAAAGCCTAATTGGGCTGAAACTGAAATATTTCCTTGCAATCCGCCAGTGTGTATACATAAGACTTTAGCATCAATAGAGAAAAGACCATTGGTCAATTGCTCATTTATACCATACATCATTTTCGCTGTATATACTATATCCAGCGGTATTTTATTGAGGTTATAGAACTCATTTATAAACCCAATTAGCTCTGGCTTGTGTTTCCCAAACCCTCCAAAGTGCCAATCGTCAAACAACTCATAATTGTTTTCTTTCACCCATTCTTTTAGGTTTTCTTTAAGATACTGTCCACCCTTCATAGGCGCATAACCAAGGACTCTAGCATCTACGGAGCTGGCAATACCAGCCATAGTTGTACCAGTACCTACAGATACACAAACATGAGTATAGTCGTTAGGTATCATTTCACCAATTTCTTTGGCACCTAACCTCCCCAACTCATTAGCACCGCCTTCTGGTACAATATATAACGCTCCATACTTCGCTTGTAATGTATTCAAATATTCAACATCGGACTTTTGCCGATATTCAGAGCGGGAAACGAATACCAGCTCCATACCATAGGCAATGCACTGTTTTAGTGTAGGCGATAAATTATTAGCTAACTCCTCTCCTCTCACTATACCTACCGACTTTAAATCATACTTGTATGCAGTTGCAGCCGTAGCAATAAGGTGATTAGAGTATGCACCACCAAAGGTCAATACCCCTTTATACCCTCTCTTTGCTAATTGCTCAACATTATACTTTAGCTTATACCATTTATTACCGGATATTACAGTATGAACCTCGTCCAACCGTAACATATCCATCTGAGTTACTTTCCCCTGATACCATTCTTTATTTAATGGCTGAACTCTAGGATGTTCATTAAGAGTTATACCCATACTCTTTTAGGTAGTTATCATTATCTCTCCACTTAGGTCTTACTTTCACAAATAGTTCTAAGTGTACTTTAGACTGTAGGAATTCTTCAATTTCTTTCCGCGAGTTGATACCCAATTGTTTAATAAGGCTGCCTTTCTTACCAATAAGGATGATCTTCTGTGTTTCTCTACTTACAACTATATTGGCTTTGATAACAATAAGGTTAGTTTTTTCAGCAAAGGATTCTATCACTACGGCTGTATGATAAGGTATCTCCTCATGATAAAGCTCAAATATCTGCTGTCTGATCAACTCACTTACAAAGAATCGCACAGGTCTATCAGAAACCTCCTCTTCAGGATAATAAGGTGGTCCTTCAGGTAGTCGCTCTAATATCATAGGTACTACCTTATCTACATTTGTACCTTTTGCTGCTGATATAGGCATGACCTCCCAGTTTGGATAAGCTTCTTTGAATTGCTTCATAGTTTTATCTATAGATAAGCTATCCTTTACCTTATCTATCTTATTCAGCAATAATATTACCGGAACATTGAGCTTTATACTATCTGATATTATCTGAAAATTCTCTATAGGTTCATTAATATCATGCATTAATATAGCTACATCAGCATCCTCAAGTGCACTTTTCACTTGACGCATCATTTTTTCATGTAGCTTATATTTAGGGTCAATGATACCCGGCGTATCAGAAAATACGATCTGATGATCATCCTCAGTCATAATACCTAGTATACGGTGCCTTGTAGTTTGCACCTTGTGCGAGGTTATTACCAGTTTTTCACCCAAAATAGCATTCAACAATGTTGATTTGCCTGCATTTGGGGCACCGAATATATTTACAAAACCTGATCTGTGTGTATTTGGCATAGAATGTGTAAAAGTAACTATTAGTAGGGTAATGTTTGCCCATAACAACTCTTTAACCAAAATAATTGATTATTAGCTTGGTAGATCCAAAAGCTTGCTCTATATTTGCATCCACATCGCGAGGTAGAGCAGCGGTAGCTCGTCGGGCTCATAACCCGAAGGTCACAGGTTCGATCCCTGTCCTCGCTACAACGAGAGAGCCACATATAATTCTTTGGATAAGAGTTACTTGTGGCTTTTTTACTGCCCTATCAAACATATTAAAACAAAACTCAAACGAATAAAACACACACACAATGAAAAAATTATTATTAGGCTTAATCGCTATCATAGCTATAGCTTCTTGCCAAAAAAGAAAGGATATTAACGGCGACCTTAAGGACCGTAGACAAATACTTACTAGCAGATATTGGAAAATAGTAAGCAAAAAGGATAATGGTGTTCCTCAAACCATAAAACCTTGCGAAAGAGATAATTACTTTGTTTTTGAGACTGATGGAATTGGCAGATGGGAAGAAGGTGCAAATAATTGTTTTGATACACTAACAGTTAATCCTAACCCCAATGACAGTACTTTTAGCCAAGAACCAGGTATAATACCTACATATACCTCTTTTGACTGGTCTATGATAGGCAACCTTACATTCATATACTTCAAAAACTTTGGTGCTGAGGGCTATGATCCTGAGTGGGAAGTTGTGAATATGGACTACTCATCTATGAGGGTTCACTACTCTGAAGTAATCGATGGTTACAATCACAGATATGAGATGGAGCTTGTAGCACTATAACTTAGTATGTGTGAAAGCTTTGTTATAAACAATATTTAAAGTCATTTAGAGCGGTTTTACCGCTCTTTTTATTTGCATAATATGTAAAAACTTATATTTTTGCTGCCAAATATTTTGCATTAGTGACTTTTTTGAAGAGGATAATCATTACTGTAGCTATTTTACCCGTTATATTCACAAGTTGTAATAGCAGCTATCATGTTTCGTCTGCCACAAAACGAAGCACACTCCCTCATACATCAAACACTACAAAGTATAACAATAATACTCCTCCAAAGTTCATTAATAATGTAGCAATATCTGGCGGTCAGAATAATATATCACTTGAAGTAATTAAAGATACTATTGACACTATACTAGAATTTAAAGAAGTAGATCAGGTGTTTCAGAAATACGCAAGTATGCTGGATATAGATGCAGAAGACCTGCAGAACTATACTTTATATCGCTTTATAGACGAATGGTACGGTGTTAGATACAGATATGGTGGTAATGATAAGTCAGGTATTGACTGCTCAGCTTTTACCCAAAGATTATATTATAAGATATACTGCACTGAACTTCTTCGCACTGCTTATAGCCAATATAAATCTAGCCAGTTGGTATGGGATAAGGATATGCTGCATGAAGGTGATCTTGTATTCTTCAGGACAAGAGGTAGAGCCATATCACATGTAGGCATCTACCTTACTAACAATTATTTTGTTCACGCATCTTCCAGCAATGGAATTATGATCAGTAGCCTTTCTAATACCTACTGGTCTAAGCGTTTTGCAGGAGCTGGTAAAGTACCTAGAGGTTAACACCTTATTTCTCAATTACATCACTTATAACATTACCTACACAGCCGTTAGGCATTTGTATATGTAGCAAAGCAGATATAGTAGCAGCTATATCGGTCATGTTTACTCTATCGTAATTAACACCTTGCTTTATTCCCCAGCCATACCATATTAAAGGAATATGTGTATCGTAAGGATTCCAAGACCCATGAGTAGTACCTGTTTGTCCATAGCCACTATACCAGCCTGCTTGTGGTATTATTAACAAGCTACCATTACGCTTTAAGTAAACACTGTTCACTATCATGGTCTTCATAGGTTCCGGCAACACCACATTATTCAAGTTCTCTATATCCACTACACTTGCTACCCCATCCTGATTTAACAACCAGCTAGATATCAATTGCTTTAAGCTATCCCTATCTACCTTATTATTATTTATAACTTTCTCATTCAGATGTATTTGATATGAGTTCATCGCTTTAACCAGACCAGGAACATTATAGACAGACAACAAATACCTATCAAGAGCTTTTTCAGCAGTCCTTTCGGTCTCTGTACCTGCTGGTATTTTCAAGTCTTTTAGATAATTAGCATTGTGCGCAGCCCCATGGTCGGCAGTTATAAATAACGTATACTTTCCTTCACCTACATTCTTGTCTAAGTAAGCAATAAAACCAGCAAGGTCTTTATCTAACCGTAGATACATATCCTCCATCTCTATGGCATTAGGAGCATAATTATGACCAGCATAGTCAGTGGTAGATAGGGTTACACATAAGAAATCGGTATACTCATCGCCACCCAAACTTTCACCCTTCACACAAGCCTCAGCTAAGTCCAAGGTTATTGTATTACCTCCAGGCAAATACCTGAGTCCTTTATACCCTTTCACCTTGCTACCGTTCAACATATGAGGAAATATAGGCTTCTTTTCTCCGGGCAGTTTCCCTTCGTATGGATTATCATCAGTTAGGCTATTTTCATAACTATTGATATCATACATAGTCACCCATGGCTCATTTACATATTTATCTGCAAGACGCTTATCATTAAAGCCATTCAGCCAAGCAGGTAATTCGCTCATATAGTAGCTACTACTAATAAAATTACCTGTACTATCATCAAACCAAAAAGCACCATTAGGGTTATGCCCAGCAGGTAGTATGCTTCCTCTATCCTTTATACCAACACCAAATACTTTACTACGCATATTAGTAGCTAACCTTAACTCATCCGTTACTGTAGTGGTATACATGTTCCTTGGGCTCATTTTACCCGCCTTTACACTCCCACCTACAGGGCTCACATTATCGTCTTCTACGCAGTACCAACTTTTACCTGTTGCTCTATCTATCCAATCGTTTGATACAATACCATGAATTGCTGGCACACTACCTGTATATATAGAAGTATGCCCTGGACCAGTTGCCGAAGGAATGAAATTGATCATTGTGTTCTGACAGTTATAGCCATCTTTCATTAGCTTTTTAAAGCCATCATCGCTGTACCTATCATAGTATCGATATAAATAATCCCACCTCATTTGGTCTATCACTACCCCTACTACTAGTTTTGGTCTTTCTACCCCCTTACCAGTCTGAGCTACAGTCAC
>CAZPDA010000041.1:3592-17789 GCA_964585115.1 uncultured Flavipsychrobacter sp. | reverse complement strand
AATATAATAATACAGCCCCGATATACGGGGCTTTATTATTTTACTTCATATTTACGAACTGTAATGGAATATCAAGGTCAGATGACTTACAAAGTTGTATAACACTTTGAAGTTCGTCTATCTTTTTGCCGGTTACCCTTACCATATCATCTTGTATAGCAGGAGTCACCTTTAGCTTACTATCCTTTATCAGCTTTACTATCTTTTTAGCCATTTCTCTATCTAGACCATTCTTTACCAGTAGAGTCTTCTTGATGAACTTACCTGAAGAAGCATGCTCTTTAGACATATCAAAACAATTAGGCTCAAGACCTTGCCTCATCGCCTTGGTTAAGACTATATCTTCTACTTGCTTCAATTGCATATCACTCTCCACTTCCAGAGCTATGGTCATGTCTTTCTTGTTAAGAGATATATCTATGTGAGAACCTTTGAAATCGTAACGGTTATCTATCTCCTTTTGCGCTACGTTAATAGCATTATCTAGTGTTTGCAGGTCTACCTTGCTTACTATATCAAATGACGGCATATACTAAACTTTAAAACAACGATGAATATAATAATATTTACTAGCTGATGCAACTTAATCCATACGCTCTTCCATCTCAAGCAATTCTTCAAATAGCTTGTCATAGTCTTTCATAAGTACGTCTAACTTATCCGTATGGGCTTTGTATGTTTCGTCTAGCTTTTGAAACTTATCCTTATCCGCATAAAACTCAGGGTCTGCAAGTTTTGCCTCTAGTTGGGTCTTTTCTTCTTGCATTTTATTGACCTCCTCCTCTATTCGTTGAAACTTTTTCTGCTTACGCTGATGTTCCTTTTTCAGTTCACGGTCTTCGTGATGTTGCTTAGGGTTATTTTTCTCTTTAGTCTTCTCTTCCTGCACTACAGGGGCAGCTGCTTTTTGCTGCTTGCGCTTCTCACGCTCCTGTTCAAATACTACATACTCATCATAAGTCCCTACAAACTCTTTTATCTTCTTATCTTCTATATACCATATCTTATTAGCAGTCTTACTAATGAAGTACCTATCGTGAGAAACAAGTATAAATGTCCCTTTATACTTATTCATAGCATCAATAAGCATCTCTACAGATTGCAAGTCCAAGTGGTTGGTAGGCTCATCCAACATTAAGAAGTTACCCTTCATCGCTATCGTTTTAGCCAATGCTACTCTAGCCTTCTCTCCACCTGATAATACTTTTATCTTCTTGAACACATCGTCACCGCTAAAGAGGAAACACCCAAGTAGCTGACGCAACTCCAACTCGCTCTTACCTGTACCACTACCCAACATCTCTTCCAACATCTCATGCTCTATATTCAGAGATTCCAACTGATGCTGTGCATAAAAGCTCTCTTCTACATTATGCCCTTCTTTCAGCTCACCTTCTACAGGTTCAGTACCTGCTATTATTCTTAGTAGTGTTGATTTACCCTTACCATTGGCACCTATCAGTGCTATTTTATCACCACGGCTTATTTCTGCACTTGTATTCTCTAATATTGTATGGTCTCCATAGCTTTTAGAAACATTCTTGAGCGTAGATATAACCTTACCTGGCTGAACAGCAACATCAAAGTTGATATTCATAACAGGAACTGATGCATCTGGCGACTCTATTCTATCCAGCTTATCCAGCCTTTTCATAGCACTTTGTGCCTGTGCTGCCTTAGATGCCTTAGCTTTAAAACGCTCTATAAAACGCTCTTGCTGCTTTATATACTGTTGCTGATTTTCAAACTCACGCTGTTGCAGTTCAATACGTTCAACTTTCTCCTTCTGAAAGAAAGAATAGTTACCACTATACTGATAAAGATTTTGCTGCCACACCTCTACAATCTTGGTAACCATACGGTCTAAGAAATATCTATCGTGAGACACGATAACCACACTACCAGGATAACCCTGTAGATAACGCTCCAGCCACTCAATTGACGGAAGATCCAGGTGGTTGGTGGGCTCATCCAGTAGCAGTAGGTCTGGTTGCTGTAGCATCATTTTAGCCAATAACACCCTCATTCTCCATCCCCCACTGAATTCATTATAAGGTCTCTTCAGGTCTTCAGTTGTAAAGCCAAGACCTTCCAATACCTCAGCAGATTTATGCTCCATTTCATAGCCACCTGCTACTTCAAAGTCGTGCAATACATGACTATACTCGTCGAGCAATTCAGGGTCTTCTGGTTTGTCTTCAAGAGCTGCAAGCAGTTTCTGCATCTTTTTTTCCAACTCATGAGCTTGCTCATAAGCCTGCATACCAACAGTAAGTATACTCTCGTTAGTAGAAAAACTTAACAGGTCCTGATTAAAAAAACCTAGAGAAACATCTTTAGGTTTATTGATAGCTCCTCCGTCTATTTGGTATTCCCCCATCATCAGCCTCAGCAAGGTAGATTTACCTGCACCATTGCTACCTACTAAGCCTATTCGTTCGCCTGTACCTATCTGCCAGTTTGCTCCATCTAATATGGCTCTTGAGCCAAAATGAAAGGATATATTTTGTAGTGAGATCAACATAAGCCAACAAATTTACGAATGAGCTGTTAACGACAGATACTTATCGTATTTTTATTGCAAAAAATATCCCCATGCGCTTAGTTTTAGCGATATTTATTAGCATATTCTTTATTACGAGCTGTAATAATAAGCCTCAACAAGCTGCTGATAAACAGAAACCACAAGATGCAGTTAGTAATCTATCCTATACTCAAACACAAGAGCTTACTGATATACTATACAAGTACTACACACTAAAGAATGCATTAGTAGAAGATGACGCCAAGCTAGCAGATGAAAGTGCAGATATTTTGTCTAAAGCGTCACTTAAGCTAAAGGCTACATTTGATGAGGATACAAGCAGAGACTACAACGAGCTGAATAGCATGTTAACCAACATTAGTAATAGATCAATAGAGTTAGCCACCATACAAGACCCTACAACAGAGAAAAAGCGTATCGTATTTGAAGACATATCTGACAATGTGTATTCACTAATAAAAAAAGCTGAAATATCTAACATAACTGTATACAGGCAATATTGCCCTATGGCATTTAACGATGCAGGAGCATATTGGCTAAGTAGCAATGAAGAAATACAAAACCCTTACTTTGGTCATAAGATGCCTGAATGCGGGGAGATAGCAGAGGTCATCAAATAAAACAACTATCATGCTTACTAAACAAAGGTTTATAATATTCACGCTCATTATACTTCTGTTTCCACTATATGTTTCAGCACAAAAAAAGGTAACACTTAGCGGCTATATAAAGGATGATAGAAGTGGCGAGTCACTCATATCAGCTACTGTTTATATCAAAGAGTTAGGCATTGGTACGCAAACTAATACTTATGGTTTCTACTCCATATCCATGCCTCCGGGTAGCTATACAGCTATATACTCTTACGTAGGTTACAGCAATGAGGTCAAACAGTTATCTATGGTAGACGACGTGAAGATGAATGTGGATATGCGTAATGAAACCACTATGGATGAGGTAGAGGTAGTGTCTGATAGAAAGGATGAAAATGTGAATAGTACCAATATGGGTACTATTAGCCTATCTGTAGATAAAATAAAAAAGCTGCCTGTAATATTTGGTGAGACCGATATTCTAAAAGCATTACAACTAATGCCGGGTGTTCAGTCTGCAGGTGAGGGCAACTCTGGTTTTTATGTACGTGGTGGCGGTCCTGACCAGAACTTGATACTACTCGACGATGCGGTAGTATATAATACAGGTCACTTATTCGGTTTCTTTTCTGTATTCAATACAGATGCACTGAAGAATGTGACTTTGATAAAAGGAGGTATGCCTGCTAACTATGGCGGTAGACTTTCTTCTGTAGTAGACGTCTCTATGAAAGAAGGGAACATGAAAGAGTATCATGCAGAAGGAGGCATAGGTTTAATAGCTTCAAGATTAACACTGGAAGGACCTATTAAGAAAGATAAAGGCTCATTCATAATATCAGGTAGGCGTACATATATAGATGTACTCATAAAACCATTTGCAAATGGTGCTTTTGAAAACTCAGGTTACTTCTTTTACGATGCAAACATTAAGGCTAACTACAAGATAACAGACAAAGACCGGGTATACCTAAGTGGTTACTTTGGTAGAGACAAGTTCAAGTTTGCTAGCGAAAGTGGATCTTTTAATGCAGATATTCCATGGGGTAATAGCACAGCTACCCTTCGCTGGAATCACTTATTCAACAATAAGCTATTCCTAAACACTACAGCTGTTTATAATGACTACCAATTCTCCTTTGGCGCAAAGCAGAATGATTTTGAGTTCAAACTATCTTCAGGCGTAAGAGACTGGAACGTAAAGACCGACCTTGATTTCTACTCCAACTTCAACCATAACTTTAAGGCTGGTGTAGCGTATACTTATCACAAGTTCATACCCAATCAGGTATCAGGTAGTAGCGGGCAAGTACAGCTAGAGCCCAACAATGCGCTTATAAAATATGCACACGAAGGTGGCGTATACATTCTCGACGACTTTGACCTAAGCCAACGTATACGAGTAAATGCAGGATTAAGGTATTCATGGTTTGCACAAGTAGGTCCATATAAGCAATATTCTAAAAGCTTTAGCGGAGCTAATACAGATAGCACCGTATATAATAAAGGTGAGATAGTAGAGACCTACGGCGGTTGGGAACCAAGGTTGAACATTAGATATGCTATCAATGAGAACTCATCAATAAAAGCTAGTGCCGCAAAAGCATATCAATACATACACCTTATATCTAACAATGGTAGCACCCTGCCTACAGACCTATGGGTACCTAGCACATTAATAGTACGCCCGCAACAAGCATGGCAATACTCTGTAGGATACTTTAAAAACTGGCTAGACAATGCTTTAGAAACGTCAGTTGAAGTGTACTATAAAGACATGAAGAACCAAGTAGAGTACCGTGAGGGGTATGTACCAACTACAATACAAGACCCTGAATTGGATTTTGTATTTGGTAGCGGTGAGGCCTATGGTGCAGAGTTCTTTATCAATAAGACCAAAGGTAAATTCACAGGATGGATAGGCTACACCTTATCATGGACCTATCGCACATTCAAAGACCTGAACAATGGCAATCGTTACCCAGCTAAATATGACCGTAGACACGACCTTTCGGTAGTAGCCAGCTATGAGCTAAATAAAAAATGGACTGTTTCCACCGTGTTCATATATGGTTCGGGTAATGCAATTACATTGCCTACCAACTATTACTTCATTAGCGGTAGTGTTGTACCCGACTATAGCGAACTTAATGCCTACCGTTTATTTGCCTATCATAGGCTAGACCTATCAGCAGTATATACACCCAAGCCTAAAAAGAAGAGAAAATGGGAAAGCAGCTGGGCATTCTCTATATACAATCTATATAGCAGACAGAACCCATACTTCCTATATGTTGATACTCAAGGCGACTTGAACCAAGGCGTTCAAGCTAAAGTAAAACAGGTATCAATATTCCCAATACTGCCAAGCATCACTTATAATTTTAAGTTCTAAATACATGTTACACTAATGTGACAATATATTTAAATACGAGTAGCTATAGTCAGTACCTTTATTATACAAATGCTCTGCTATGCCGTTTACTCACTATTTGCCTATAGCAACCAGTCTTTTTTCTTTGTTTTTCTTTGTAGTGTTGCTACTACAGTGGAGCAGAAACAAAGATGAAGTATATCTACTATGGTGGACGGTCGGTATTGGACTATACAGCCTTTCTAATATCACAGAGGTCATCAATACATTTGCCGGCTTTACTCCTGTTAGTTACAAATTATGGTACATATCAGGTGTATTATTTGGTGGAGCCACATTAGCTCAGGGTGTAGTACACTCTGTAATGAAGCATAAAACAGCTGATATACTTTCCTACTTCTTGGTACTTGTCATTATTACTACATCATTCTTAGTACTACGGTCACCTTTAAAGCCTGGCAATCACGAAAGGTTTACTGCCGGAATTTTAGAATGGGAATATATACGATACATCACCCCATTCATTAATACCTATGCACTACTATTCTTAGTAGGTGGGGCCTTATTTGCCGCTATTAGATATGCCAGAACTAAGAAAGACAAAGGTGGTATGTGGGGAAATATCCTTATTGCAATTGGTGGATTGTTACCTGGCATTGGTGGCTTTTATGCAAAAGCAGGAGTATTGGATGTAAGATATATTACTGAGCTTGTTGGTATATGTATTATATACACAGGATATCATTTAGTATCTGCCCCATTGCGTCATCAAGTACATAATAAGAGCCTATTACAGCTACTACACCTTGTTAAATAAGGCTTTCAAGACAATAGACACACATTGTATAGGTCACAATATCTTAATAGCTGGTTAACTATTAACTAACTGCCTGTTAACTAGTTCTAAAGCTGCCGTTAAGCAGCTTCAATTTCTTGGAGCTAGGGGTGTTTCTGTTGCATCTTTGTGTCAACAAAACAAACAAAACGTCCTGCGGCGTTTCAAAACAAAGAATAAAACACACAAAGCACAAAACAAAAACACTAAAAAACACACAGTCATGCAAAGCACAGCAACAACAACTTACCAAGAACGTCTAAGCCTAAACATAAGCAAGACTATAGCTCAAAAACAAGCATTAAAAAAGATAATAATTTTTGCTTCTATCATAGCATGTGTTGTTTTAGCCGTAAATATTTAAGATATTAACATCGCCAAAATATGCAAGGAATAGTGATGTATGATAAAAGGTCTGCATATCGGCGTTATTAAACAGTTCTCTCTTATCCTCTATATGTAACAGAAGCGTCTTGTCTAAGACGCTTATTTTTTTGCATTTTAGTAAGGTTCTTTTACATACTTTAGCCTGTAGCTATGAACAAGAATGAGAAAGATATCATCAACCGAACCTTGAAAAATTGGCAAGAGCGTGGGCTATTGGATAACGATAAAGCCGATCAGCTACAACAGGACATAAACGATACACCTACAGAGACTACAAGTATTGCCCACTACTTCTTTATTATAGCTATATCGTGTATAGTATTAGCATTTGGTGCGTTATTCATTGATGAGAAGCTGATAGAGCAATTCAAGGACTATTTTGCACTGAGCAACTATGTTATTGCATTAATTACAGCTGCATTAGGCGGTATTTGGTATGCTTATATATTCAAACGTAAGAAGAAACTAAGCTCAAATGTCTTTGAAGGATACTCTTTCCTGGGTTGCTTACTGTTGGTAACCGCTTTAGTTTATATTTTCAAGGAAATAGGCTTTGGAGAGCAAGGACTCACCTACTTTTTAGCATCTACAACTGCTGTATTTGCAATCATAAGTATTATACTTCGCTCCAAAACAGTATGGGTAGTCGCCATATTAGCACTCATGGGTTGGTATGGTGTATTCACTGAGTTTCATAGTAGTAACAATTTATTCCTTGGTATGAACTACCCTATGCGTTTTACTGTATTTGGAGTACTTGTACTTGTTTTATCTGCTGTGCAAAAGTCTATATCATCACTTCAATTCTCCAACTCAATAACATATGTAACTGGTCTGCTTATCTTCTTCACCGGCATGTGGGGTGTTTCCATCTTTGGTAACTATGCACATATGCAAGACTGGCTAGATGTTAGGCAAACACAAGTGATAGGCTATTCTATAGTATTCGCAATATTTGCTGTAGCTGCATTCATTTATGGCTTGAAAAAAGACGATAGCATCACCAGAGACCTTGGCTTGGCATTTATACTTATCAACCTCTATAGTAGATACTTTGAGTTCTTTTGGGATAATATGAACAAGGGAATATTCTTTGTGATAATGGCTGTATCATTCTGGTTTGTTGGTAGGCTAATAGAGAAACGCAGAAAGAAAAAAGGCTTGGCTATCTAACCATCTATATATTCACTAAGCCATACTTCGGTAGTGACTAGCTGCCATAGCTTGGAGAAATAGATACCTTCATCTCTCTTCTGCCACCACTTATCTATAGTAGCATTATTGAATAGACCTCTCATTTTCAAGCTATCCAATTGCTCTTTTGCATAAGAACGGATACTATCATCTTCACGTATCCATTTATCTAGAGGTAGGCTGAAACCTTTCTTAGGCATATTGAGGTTATCGGTAGTGATATACTTGGCTGCAACTTTTCTAAGTAAGGGTTTATTAATTTGTGTACTATACCTAATATTCATCGGTAGCGTTGCCACCCATTCTATCAATTCATGGTCTAAGAAAGGGTAACGCATCTCTATACTATGCCCCATAGCACTTAGGTCGTCTCTATACACATGGTGACCACCTACATAATTCCTAAGGTCGTAGTAATATAAAGCTTCAGGTATATCCTCAAGTTGTGCTCCTTTATCACTTTGTATCAGGTCTGATAATTGAGGAATATGCTTGTTACTCAACTCACTTAGTTCATGCTGCTTAATACCCTCTCTAAAGTTGCTATGATATTTAAGTACCGTATCCATATCCAAATGATTCTTCACCTTACGTAAAGTATCATTTAAGGCAGGTATCATTTTGTTATACTTAGCATATCGTTGTCTCAATTGCCAGTTCATGTAATTAAGGTAATAGGCATATCCACCAAATACCTCATCAGCACCAAGTCCATTCATCACTACCTTATACCCTTCTTGATGCAAGAATGACGACGCTGCATATCCTGGTTCTAGGTTTGAATATGGCTCTTCAAAATGGCGTAAGGTTCTATCCAAGTCTCCTAATACATCTTGGGGTTTCAAGTAATGAACATGATGTTTGACACCTAATTGCTTAGCCATAGCCATAGCTTGAGGCAACTCATCAGCCCCCTCACCTGTACCGTCAAAGCCTAGCGAATAAGCATCGAAATCTTTACGCTGGTCTACACAAATAGCGGTAAGTGTTGTGGAATCTACACCACCACTCATTAATGATGTAACGAGTACATCAGAGCGTAGCTGTTTCGATACAATATGCTGCAATCTATCATTCAACTCAGATGCTGCATCTTGCTCTGATATTGTCACCTTAGATTTTGCTACGGGTATTTCCCAATATATATGTTCTGCAACTTTCCCTTTTTCTATATCTACGGCCAAATAACATCCGGGCTCTACCGAGTTTATATTATGGAAACAACTATAAGGATATGGGGTGGTTTGTAAAAGATAGTTGGCAAACAATCCATCCCAATTCACTTGCGGCTTCACAAGCCCTGACTTTAATATCGCCTTCATCTCAGATGCCCAAGTAACACCTTGCTCGGTACTACTATAAAACAATGGCTTGATACCTATTCTGTCTCTTACTAAAAAGAGCTTATCTACTTGCTTATCGTATAAGGCAAAAGCAAACATACCGTTCAGCTTAAGCACTACTTCAACTCCCCATTGCTCATACCCCCTTAGTATCACTTCCGTATCAGAGTCACTATTGAACACTGCACCTAGCGACTTTAGTTCAGCACGGAGTTCTTTATAGTTGTATATCTCCCCATTAAAGGTCAATACCACACCACGCTCTGCAGAAACCATAGGTTGATGACCTTGATATGAAAGGTCTATTATTGAAAGTCGTCTGAAACCGAAACCCAATTTACAAGTTTCGGCTTCTGCTATGTCAGGATATTTTTGCTTGAGTTCTGAGATGGTATCTGCACCACTATAAGACTGTAATGCTCTATGTTCATCCATCAATAGATAGCCTTCATCATCAGGTCCGCGATGACGAATACGGTCGTTCATACCTCTTAATACAGAAGCATTGACCTCGTCCTTAAATCGTACAAAACCCGTTATACCACACATAGAATAGCGATAAGCCCGAAAATAATATTTTATCCTGCAAACCAATGCTTTAAGTAGCAACAATGGACTTTTGCAATGAAAAAAGTAATATTGCGAACTGAAGAATAGGACTATGGCAAGGTATTTTTTAGAGGTAATGTATGATGGTAGTGCGTTTCATGGGTCGCAGATACAGGGTGATATACCTACGGTGCAACTTGCGCTCAACCAAGCATTGTCTACCCTGCTGAGAAAAGAGATAGAGACCACTGGTGCCAGCCGTACGGATGAGGGTGTGCATGCATTATGCAGCTATTACCATTTAGACCTTGAGGACGCTCCTGCTCCCAACTTTGTTTATCGTGTCAATGCCTTATTACCATTCTCAATGTCACTTAAAGCATTGTACCAAGCTAACGATCCTGAACTAAATGCTCGTTTTGCAGCAGAAAAAAGAAGATACCGCTATCGTATCCATCATCAGAAAGATCCATTCTTACATAATAGGTCGCTGTACTATCCATTTAAATTGGATGTAGATACGCTGCACAAAACAGCAAAGATCCTTAAAGAATATACAGATTTTGAGACCTTTTCTAAAAGGAATACACAGACCTATACGTTCAACTGTACCATATTTGAGTCTTACTGGGAGGTATACAAAGGCGAGTTACACTATATAGTGGAAGCAAATCGTTTCTTACGCGGCATGGTACGCGGATTGGTAGGTACACAATTGCAAGTAGCAAGAGGTAAACACACTTTAGAAGAATTCAGAAAAATCATTGAGGCTAAAGATTGCTCTAATGCGGATTTCAGTGTAGCAGGTCATGGGCTATACTTAGAGCACATACATTATCCCGAAGGTTTGATAACACATATACCAGACAAACACCCTAGCGGAACAAACCGGTTATAAAAAACATAGCAGCAGCAGCAGTACTGGTCAGTAACAGTAATCTTGCGGGTTCTTTTACCATTGATAAACCTGTGACCTTTGCCTTGATGACACCAAACAATGCTAACAAACCTAATGTTATAGGTACAGACCACATTCTTCCATCGGTAGGACTTGAAGTAAGGTAATAAGGTACTACAGATGCTAAACCTGCAAACATATAGAAGAGGGCTACAGAATAAGCCGTATTTCGAATACGTCTCATATCTGGTTTAGCTAAGTCCAGGCCATATTCATCTACTAATACTTCCCATTGTTCCTTGTTACTCATGGCATGCAGCTCCATCTTGTCTATTATATCTTTAGTAATGCCGGAGTTGGTCATTATGGCAATCTCCTTCTCATCAAGCACACCAAGCTTTTCTTCTAGTTGTTCTTTATTAGACAGATAGTTGCCTACTCCCATAGCTATACCGCCCATCACCGCGGCTATAACTCCCATTATTACTATTATGGAGTTACTTTCTATGACATTACTAAATGCTGTGACCATGATAAAAGGCACAGATAAACCATCGGATACACCAACGATCATATTCGTCAATGTATCCGAGGTATAAAAACTATAATTCTGTTGTTCCTGCATTAAGCGAACTCTTGCAAAGTGCGGTCAATTATGTTGATACACTCATCCATTTGCTCTTTAGTAATAACTAATGGAGGCGCAAAACGTATCTTATCACCATGTGTAGGTTTAGCTAATAGACCATTGTCTTTAAGCTTCACACATATATCCCATGCAGCGTTCTCATCTTTATGCTTGATGATAATTGCATTCAACAGACCTTTACCACGTACTAACTCAATTAGTGGGCTATTTAAGTCTTTTAAACGCTTACGAAGGTACTCTCCCATTTCAGCAGCATGCTCAGCCATCTTCTCTTCTTTCAATACTTCAAGTGCAGCTATGGCCACCTTACAACCCAATGGGTTACCACCATAAGTGGAACCATGTTCACCCGGCTTGATGGTAAGCATCACTTCATCGTCTGCTAATACAGCAGATACAGGCATCACACCACCTGAAAGTGCTTTACCTAATATCAAAATATCAGGATGTACATTCTCATGATCGCAAGCCAGCATCTTACCCGTACGTGCCAAACCTGCTTGTATCTCATCAGCTATGAACAATACATTGTTCTGCTTACATAGGTCATAAGCTTTTGACAGGTATCCTTCATCAGGAACAACAACACCTGCTTCACCTTGTATAGGCTCTAGCATGAAACCTGCTACATTTTCATCTTTAAGTGCTTTTTCCAGTGCACCTAGGTCGTTGTATGGTATGATCTCATAACCCGGTGTATATGGACCGAATGCGCTATTCGATTCCGGGTCTGTACTGAATGATATGATATTAATAGTACGTCCATGGAAGTTCTCAGAACATACTATGATCTTTGCTTCATTCTCAGGAATGTTCTTCTTAGTATATCCCCATCTACGAGCTAGTTTAAGTGCTGTTTCAACAGCCTCTGCACCCGTATTCATTGGTAATACTTTATCAAAACCAAAGAATTTAGTGATGTACTCAGCAAACTCACCAAATGCATCGCTATAGAAAGCTCTTGATGTAAGCGTAAGCTTATTAGCCTGCTCTACAAATGCTTTCATTATTTTAGGATGACGATGTCCTTGGTTCAAAGCAGAATATCCGGAAAGGAAATCATAATATCGATTATCCTCAACATCCCATACAAACACACCTTCGCCTTTTGTAAGCATTACAGGTAGTGGATGATAGTTGTGGGCACTATACTTGTTTTCCCTTTCTACTAATTGTTGTGTTAACGATTCCTTCGTGTCAATCATAATTCTTAGTTTTTAATAATTCGTCTATATCAACCGGTTCCGGTATCTGTACTCTTTCGTGAGCATTTATCTTATCTAGCTCTAATATTGTAGTGCTTCCATCCTCTGACTTATGAAACATTGGTACGAACTTAGCTCCATATACTACTTCAGAAATAGTATAAGAGGTTCTTTGCTGTACAATATTAGAAAAATGGTCGTCAAACCCTTTGAGATTGAACAGAATTTCAACATCTGCGTCCATTATCTCATCATAGCTCATCCCAAATAGTGGACTATCCTCATTTATTGGATGCACTATTGTCCAACTTAACGCTAAAGAAGCCACTTTGTTTATTTCAAGGTCTAACCTGAAGAATCTTGTAATCGGGTTACCATTGTCGTCCTTGGCATGCATAGCCATAGTAGCTACAGCTTCTACATCAGTTATGTGGTTATTCTTATAGGTAGCTATCCTTATCATGATACCCCTTATACCTCTATAAGGTGCTACCAACAGATTCTCGCTGAACTTGATATAAGCCTTAGGTCTGGTAAAGCGTCCGTATAGCAAACCTGTGACCATAGCAAATGACAAAATGCCCATAAAGGACTCTACCGATGCTATGATATTAGCACCAAGTCCTACAGGACTGATATGTCCGTAACCAACAGTGGTAAGCGTTTGCGAACTAAAAAAGAATGCTTGCTGAAAACCATTCAAAAGATCATTTTCATTATTGATGCCATTCAGCTTATCTACACCTACAATAATATAAAGCGATGCAAATACTAGATTTAATGTAAAATATACACCAAACACACATAGGAAAAACTTCCAGCGTGGCATTCTAAGTAATGTATGGTATATGCTAATACGTTCCCAAAAAGGAATACCTGTCTTTTGCAGGTTAATGCTACCGTCTTTATTGGTCAAGCGTCCCCCTTCGGCATTACTATTATTAGTAAAGCCGGTGTTATCAATGTTATTTAGTTTCTTTTTGCGAAACTGGTTCGCCATAAAATCTCTTGCTTGACTTGATATCGGGATACAATGCTATAACTACAAATATAATTGTAACTAATATCCCCAAAATTAGTACAATTTGTTCGGTAAACAGTAGTGATAACACATAATGGATACCTATACCTAAAACGGCAAGAATTATAAGCTTTTTAGCCCAATCTACCAAAGGCACTAATTTATAAAAAGGTTTACCTATTACTTTTCCTGTTTGATAGAGATAATATCCTCCCTGTATATAGCTACCTAAAACAAAGCTCAATGCCACCCCCGACAACCCTAGCCATTTATACAATGGGTACATCAAAGCGAGTATACTCAATAGGTCTATTAACACTCCAATATTTATCGTAGCTCCTTTATGCTTGTTCTGCAATATGGTAGTAAAGTTGTAAGCCCGTAATGGCAACACCATTATGGTCACTAAGAATATGGGTATTGCGGATTCATATTTATTGGTAAACACTACATGAAACAACTCATACCTATATAGCATAAAGAAGAAGAACAGAGGAAAAACCACTGCAGACAATACTCTACCTGAATGTTTCACCAATTGCACTAGCTTCTCATCGCCTTGGGCGGTTTGCTCTGCCATTTGCATGAGTAATGCACTCCCCAC
>CAZPDA010000041.1:0-3582 GCA_964585115.1 uncultured Flavipsychrobacter sp. | reverse complement strand
ACCTAATAATAATGGTAAGAAAGGTATCTGTATTGTTCCATTGAAGTAAACAGCAAAAAGCTCATTACTAAGGAATAAGCCTAATATGAATTTATCTACCCATGCCAGCATACGCTGAGACACTTCAAAAAATCCTACATGCAGCCATAGTTTCCGTACTTCTTTCACATCATGGTTTGCATCATCTCTATGTAGCTTTACATCTTTCAAGCAGGATATTACAAATGGTACCAGCTTAATAGCTCCTATTAACAACAACCAAACAAAGAGCATCTTTATATCAAAGCTGCCATGTAAGTACATGTAATGAAACGCAACAAACAATGCTGTATGCAAGAAGCTAACCCATAATAGCAACTTAAATCGCTTAAAGACCGTAAGTAATGCTTCAAGTATAATGCCTAATGAATAAATGGTGAGAAAGGTTGAAGCAGTAATAATATCAAGTCCTACACTATCTTTTTGCAAATAGCTGAATAGCACACCTAACCCAACTATCCATATAGTTATAAACAAATAAGACTTTGCCCTCAATGACTTAAGTAACGAAGCAACCTTTGGCGCAGCATAAGTAACCACAAAAGATTGTACACCAAGACTAGCCAAAGTACTTAACAAAAATACATTCACCCAAAAGTTCTGATAAATACCATAGGCATCCTTATCCAACATTCGGGAAAAGAATACCACTATCAGAAGATTTGCCAATGAAGGAAATAACCTGACCAGAAAGATGAGTATCGAGTTACCGATATATCCGTTATTGCTGTTTGCTCTTTGCAAAAGCTTCACACTCGGCTCTGTTTAGTTCTTTAATTTTTCTTGCAGGATTGCCAGCTATCACGCAATATCCCTCGGGAAAGCTCTTGGTTACTACTGCTCCTGCTCCCACTATGGTAAAGTCTCCCAGCACAACACTCGGTAATATAGTAGCTCCTTTACCCATCCAGCAAAACCTTCCTATCTCTATCGGTGCAGCTTTTACATATTCATCATTGTTCACAAAGTCGTGATTGGATGATATAAGCCCTACATTAGGACCAAGGTTGGTATAATCTCCCACTTGCACCCCATTATTAGCCTCAATGTACACTCCCGGAGAATCTCCCGGGAATGTACCGTTACCTAATGTTATCCGCTCAGGACAGTGGATGGTAGAGGTATGGTGTATCGCCCATTTCACCCCTGAGTTTTGTCTGAATACCTTGCGAAACAAAAAGTCGGTAACATAGAAACCAATACTCATCTCTTCGCGCAGGCGAAAGGTCTTTCGTATCAGTTTTGATATGCTACTACTCATATATTATGCCTTAGCTTCTTCTTTACCTTTGTTCTTAAATATCATCACTATAGAAACTATAGCCACCAATATAAGGATGATGCTCGTAATCAATGCAATGGTGTTGCCTTTATAGAAGCTATCAGGGTGGAACTTGAACTCTACCTTATGCTTACCTGCCGGTATCTTAATAGCACGTAGCAAATAGTTAGCCTTTAGGATAGGTGTTTCTTGCCCATCAACATACGCCCTCCAACCATATGGATAATAAATATCAGAGAAAACAGCCAACCCATTTTGGCTATTATTCGATTCGAAAGTCAAGTCATTTAGACCATATTTTGTTAGGCTGATACTTGCTGCGCTATCCTTACCAAAGCTATATCCATCCAACTCCGATTTAAAGTTATCTCTTATTACAGCTACTTTAGCAGGCTCAAATGCATTAGGTACTTGTGCAGTATCTCCTAGCGTTCTCGCCTTTAATGACATCATTTCTTCATCAGCGGTAGATACCCACTTTATATCACTCACAAACCAAGCATTGCCTAATGCCTCAGGATTAGGAGAAGCTATAGGTTGCCCACCTTGTCCGGGGTATATCAAATACTTAGTATTTAGCATATTCAGCACTGCCATATTGAAACCACTTGTAGGTCCCATATGCACATCTATCATATCTTGATATGCTTCTATCTTTGCAGGGTGATAACCACCTATGGTTTTATGATGGTAAGACTGTATCGCATCATTATATGTATTCCTTGTTAGGTCAAGCACTCTATAGTAAGGGTCAGGGTCTTGTTTTATCTGCTGATCAACAGGTCTTGGATTGAAAACCGCCTCATAAGCATCTTCATCTGTATAGCTATCCTTATTCAGATACTTAATATCAGTCTTCATAAGGTCTATTGCAATAAGAGCAGCTATACCTATCAACATTACCTCACCTTTCACCTTTCTTTGTGCAAATAAGAACATAAGACCACCAGCTAAGACAATGAATACAGCACTAATTATTCCTGACATCATAGCCATAGATGCTCTGTCATCGCGTAATGCCCCTATCAATTCATTTGCGGCTTGAGGATTATTTCCAAACATTTGTGTAAACTGTTGCACTACTTGAGCATCATTAGCAGACTTGAAAGACGCAAACATTCTAGCACCAACACCTATTACTAAACATAGACCCGCAGAAATGATAACTGCTAGCTTCACTTTCTTCAATAACTCTTCTCTGCTTATTCGCTCTTCAACAGCATCTTTTAGTGCCCAAGCACCTAGCAATGGGAATAATAGTTGCGGTATCACTAACCACATAGATGGAGTTCTAAATTTATTCAGTGCAGGTAGTGTATCAAACAAAAAGTAGTTTACTGCAGAGAAGTTATCACCCCATGATAACATTATACCAAATGCGCTTACTATTGCTATCCACCATTTATGTGGACTCTTCACGATCATCAATCCTAAGATGAATAAGAAGCAAACTATAGCTCCAAAATATACAGGACCGGAAACAAATGGTTGATCGCCCCAATATGTAGGCATTCCTGAAACAATCTGTTCTGCAGACTGTTCAGGTACTCCCATACTTACAAGTTTATCAAATGTATTAGACCCTGTACCTACATCTTCAGATGTAGATGCTCCATATAGATCAGGAACCATAATACAGAAGGTCTCACCAATACCATTACTCCATAGAAAGGCATAATCTTTATCCAATCCTCCACCTTTTGCTAGCTTATCATTATCATGGTTAATGGTGAGCTCACTCTTACCACCACGCATGGTTACTTTATTATATTCAAGCGTAGCTAAAAAAGCTGGCATTGATGGACCAACTGCTACTAAAGCAGTAACAGCAGCAATAGCAGAAGCTATAAAATACTGCTTCAAATTTCCACTTTTTATAGCTATTATAAATAGACCAATTAATGCTGCAGCAATTATAAATATAGAATAGTATACAACTTGATAATGACTTGTAGATATCATTAATGCTAAAGAAATACCTAATAAGGGAGTACCTCTCCACCATTTACCTCTATACAATAATAGTAAACCAGCTAATACTGCAGGCAAATAAGCTATTGCCAGCATCTTAGTTTCATGACCAAACTCTATGATTACCGCATTGTAAGTCGAAAAGCCATATGCTATGGCACCTGCAATAGCAACCCACCTGTTCTTTGTCAGCGTATTCATCAACAGATAAAAACACAGCATAGCTAAGAATAAAAAGCTAATAGGCTTACCTAAAGCTCCTGTAATAGCTTCTTGTATCTTATATATAT
>CAZPDA010000040.1:0-17888 GCA_964585115.1 uncultured Flavipsychrobacter sp. | reverse complement strand
CACCACTCACACACCTTAAGAACTACCCCGTTTCTAAGCGGGTTGCAAAGGTATATACTCTTTTCGTTTTTGCAAAGCGATTTTCAAAATTTATTTTCCATAACTAATTGAAAATCAAACACTTAAAGAACTATCCCGCTTGAGCGGATTGCAAAGGTAGAAAACATTTCACTACAACCAAACATATTTCTTACATAACCGTGCTATAAATCGTGAAACCCTTATCCAGAAAGACTATTATTTTCAAAAGCGGAAATTAAAGGTACAGCTATTAGTATGATCGACCAATAAAATCATGATAAAAATATTGCATATATATCCACATACCTTAAGCATTGTATTATAATAATTTGTGTAGCACTAATAACACAAACTCACAGGTATTGCACAACTAACTTTAGCTCAAAGCCTCTGCCTGCATACGTTTTATACGGTCTGCAAGCTGTTCTGAGCTAAGCTGCTCTCGCAATCGGTCTACTTTTATAGGAAAACAGAACGGTGTTAGGTTCTGCGGATGGGTCACTACCACCTTGTTGTTATATATACGCTGTAGCGAATGATGTAAACGCTCCGCCTCCATTTCATAGGTCAACACCTCGTATGCGGCTTGTTGTAGTAATATATGTGCAGGCTCTTGCTCAGACAGAACCTTATATATAAGCCCTGTAGAGTTCTGCAGGTGACGCTGCTTCTTATACGCACCAGGGTAACCCTGAAAGGTAAGCCCTGCTATTACGGCAATATCTCTGAACTTGCGCCTGCCCATCTCCGCCTCGTTGATACTCTGCCTTAGATGTACATACCAGTCTTTCGGGTTGAAGAATTCCTTTATTGTCTGTTCATCTACAGGTATGGGCTGGTCGCTATATAACTCAAAGCCATAATCATTCATAGCAATGGAGAAGGTTATTGGCTTCACCTTCATCAGCCTATATGCCAGTAGCGATGCCATAGACTGATGCACTAGCCTACCCTCAAAAGGATAGACAAACAGATGATGTCCTCCCTTTACTTCCATTAGTTCTACCAGCAGTTCATCTTCCTTAGGTATATAAGATATGTCCCGCTGCGTATCCAGTAGTGGCGATAAGAAGTTGAGCAACTCATTCTGCGAGGGGTCTTCGGCAGCTTGCTGAAAGGTATTACGCAACACCTCGCCCAAGTTTGCAGACAGCGGCATTCGCCCTCCACCCCATGCAGGTACAGTTGCATTCTTGGCGGTGCTCTTCTTTACATACACCACCATATCTTTTATACTCACTAGTTCCAGTCGCTTACCTGCCAGCACAAACGCATCGCCAACATCCAGCCTTGAGATAAAGTATTCTTCTATAGTACCCACAAAGCCTCCTTTCAGATACTTCACCTTCAGTAGTTGGTCGCCCACAATAGTACCGATATGCATACGGTGGCGCATGGCTACCTTTCTATTGGTGACGTGATATTTGCCTTCTATCTCTATTACCTTATGATATTCATCGTAGCCTTTTAGTGTAGTACCGCCTGTGGTCACAAAAGAGAGCATCCATTCCCACTCATCTGCCGACAGGTCTTGATAGCAATGTGTGGTACGTACTTCATCAAACAGCACCTTACTTTCAAATCCATCACCCGTAGCCACGGTCACTAAGTATTGTATCAATACATCGTGCGCCATGCGTACAGGTTCACGACGTTCTATCTGCTGCTGCTCATAGGCTTGTGTCAGTGCCGCAGCTTCCATTATCTCTAGCGAGTGCGTTGGTACAAAGTATATATTACTCACCTCACCGGGCGAGTGTCCACTTCTGCCCGCACGCTGTAAGAACCTTGCCACACCTTTGGGGCTACCTACTTGCACTACCGTATCTACAGGGCGAAAGTCTACACCGAGGTCTAGGCTGGCGGTACAAACCACCACTTTAAGTATCGCTTTATGCAGCGCATCTTCTACCCATAGGCGCATCTCTGTATCTATTGCACTATGGTGTAGCGCGATGGCACCGGCAAGGTCGGGAGCAACATTCAGCAGCTCTTGATACCATAGCTCTGCCTGCGAGCGGGTGTTGGCAAATAACAATGTGGTTCTGCTTTGGTGGATGACGGGCAACACCTCATGCACCATATTCAGCCCTAAATGCCCGGACCACGGGAAACGCTCTACTGTTTCAGGCAGTATAGTATGAATGGCTATCTTCTTCTCCAAGTCAGAGCGAACAATAACACCATTCTCACTATCACCAAGCAATACGGCAAGAGCTTCTTCTATATTACCAATGGTGGCAGATATACCCCATATTCGTAGCCAGCTTTCTTTTTGCTTTTGTTTGATGGCTTTCAGGCGAGATAGTGCCAACTCTATTTGCACCCCACGTTTTGAGCCGAGCAATTCATGCCACTCATCCACGGCTACACAGCTCAAGGTCTTGAATAGGTCTTCATGACCTTTAGACGCGATGAGCAGGTGCAAGCTTTCAGGGGTGATGAGCAGTATCTCAGGCATGTTCTGCTTTTGCTTCTGCCGCTCGGCTGTGGTAGTATCACCATTACGCACGCCTACTCGCCACGGGATGTTCAGCTCAGCCAAGGCTTCTTCCATAGCGCGGTGAATATCCTTAGCCAATGCGCGCAAGGGTGTCACCCATAATAATTGTAGCCCGTTCCGTCTTTTAGTTTTGTAATCGGGGTTGCGATTGACCCAATCGATAAGTACGGCGAGGAAAACAGAATAGGTCTTACCGAAACCCGTTGGTGCATTTACAATACCACTAAGTCCCTCTACATAATGCTGCCATGTCTCTTGCTGAAATGCAAAAGGCTTTAGCCCCTTAGCAGAGAGCCAAGCATTTATGATAGTAAGTCCTGTATTTTGCAGATTATTCACTAGTGAAATATGACCCAATTATGATTACTTACCGTACCTATTAATTACAGATTTTACTGTAATGTTTTCATCAGGAAAATAATCTTTAATTCCGTTCAATAAACTTTTTTTACTTAAGCCAATATCACTTGTAGTATACACCTGACTATACGTTATTGGCAGGCTTTTCTTGTTAATATTTTTCAAGTTAATATCGTATTCTATTGCACCTCCAACCCAGCTTACTTTTACTGCATAATTAGCCCTACTAAACATAGGAATGTAAGTGATGTAAAAACTTCTATTAATTGTACTAGGTGGTAATGTACCTAAACTTATTGTTTGCTCAGATGCTGGATGTAAAGGATCAAACCTTGGGTCTGGTGCTTGAGAAGTACTATTTTTAGTAATTGTTACAAATTGGCCTACATAGAAACCATAATGATCTGTAAAGTCTATTCTGATAGAGTTTAATGGATACTTACCTGTGTTTATCAAATGAAATTCAATCAAATAAAACTCTATTATATCTTCTGAATACATTCCTTTTAGCGCTCTACTTTTCTGACCTGTAATAACTAAAGTAGGAAAGTTACGATTCCCTGTAACGTTATTATAAAGCTCTTTTTGTAAACGATAATTTTCTCTTTGTGCATCAATCAAACCTAAACTCAATTTCTTTATTTGATCAAGTGTATCATTTTGCGTTTTCTGGTTCTTTATCACTTCTGCTTGTAGTCTCATGTTTTCATTTTTAGTACTATCAAGCTTCTCTATCAACAACTGAGTGGTTTTCGATTCTTGATTTTCAGACATAACAAGTACAGTAATACTACCTACAACTGCTAATATCGCACAGATAAGTGTGATCCAACCAAGCCAAGTAACTCCTTTAGGGAAGCGACTCCTATTATCATTAAGTTTCTTATTACTTAATGGGATTATTGCAATTAACACCTGCAATATGATAACTATTATGGCGATGATAAGTTTATTCATTTATTCTACAGTAAGTATAAACCACCCTCTTAATCTGATAGTAACATTATTACGTTTTTATTGCTAGCCTACCCGTTCCCCACTTCTTCCAGCGCATTCAGCATTTTATTTATCTGGTAATTGAAGGATAGCACCCCAAATATTACAACCACTGAAACGGCTAACACATATACGGTATACAGCATATCTCCATAAAGGATAATGAACTGCAACACGTAGGCAAATAGCATCATAAAGGCCATCAAGCCCAGCATCAACACAATGAAACGCGCATTCATATTAAAGGCTACATGTATCTGGCAAGTACCCTCGTTCTCGCTATCCAACACTTTGCCTTTAGCTATAGGTTGAAAACCGTCTTTCCTGCCTCGCATCAGCGTTAGCGAAAAATCATCACCATCAAAACTCCCTTTAAACAACTTATCCTCACCCGTTGTGCTGGTATTAGCCTTCAGCAATTCCAAACAACTGTCTATACCCTTATTTATTTTTAGCTTATGCATCTACTTTTTTACTGCTTTTAGTGCGTACATCATCGGTAGCATTCCTTCCATACCTTTTATCTGCCATTTACCGTCGGCTATCTTCACGGTGTTATTGAAGCAATCGTATGCCGCCCAGTCATATTCTTTAAATACCTCTATGCTCAGCCCTGCGCTTATCAGGCTTTGCATCACGTCGCTAAGCGTATGGTTCCAGCCTATTTCTTTCAGCTTTATATCGGCTTCTTTCTCTGCATAGGTTCCTTCCAGGGTCTCTACTATCGGCGCACGGTTGAAATAAGGATACTCGAACTTTGTAAAATGATTATCGAACATCCACACCATAGGATGAAACTCTGCAAATACTAACTCACCACCTTGCTTTAGCAGCCCTGCTACTACTTCTGCCCAGCGTTTCATATCCGGGTGCCAGCCTACTACTCCATAGGTGGCAAACACCATATCAAATTGCTCGTCCATCACCTTGGGTATATCATATATATCCGAGGCTATGAACTTTGCGTCCAACTGCATATCCTTAGCCAGCTTTTGTGCATAGTCTATTGCCACGTCAGACAGATCTACACCTGTCACCTTTGCTCCCATTCTTGCAAGCGACAAACTATCTTGCCCAAAGTGACATTGCAGATGTACGATGTTCTTACCTTTTACGTTGCCAAGCAGTTCCAGTTCAGGTTCTTTTAGCGAAGTATTACCTGCCAGAAAACCCTTCATGTCGTAGAAGTCTGACTCTACATGATGTTTGGTCTTCTCGTTCCACAGTTGGCGGTTTATATCTATATATTCTTTTAGTGCATCCATAATAGCATCAAAATAAATGAAAATACAGCTAGAATATACTTACTGACCAAGATTAACAGGCAAATCCATAGTTTCAACGATAAAATCTGTTTATTTTGCCTACTCATAATTCATGACTTAGAAGATATATATGGAAACCGTTTTAGAAATATTGAAGTACACTATCCCATCTATTATTATGTTGATCGCGACCTACTTAGTGATCAGTAAATTTTTAGATGCTCAGGTGACTAAAAGGCAAGTAGAATTATTTAAAGAGACACAAGGCACAACCATTCCGTTAAGGCTACAAGCCTATGAGCGTTTAGCACTATTTGTAGAGCGCGTTAACCCGCGTGCATTGATACCTCGCATCTATGAGTCGAATATGAACGTAGCAGTGCTGCAACACGTGATGGTACATACCATAAAAGAAGAGTTTGACCACAACCTTTCGCAGCAGATATATGTATCTAATAAAGTATGGGATACTATACGTGGGGTAAAAGAGCAAGAGATAAACATGATAACTACAATTGCTAAGCAATTGAACCCTGAAGCACCTGCAAAGGAATTACACCAACGTATAGTTGATGCTATACTTACAGACGAGCAAGCATTACCAACAGAGGTTGCATTACAGATAATCAACGAAGAGGCTAAGCGTGTATTGACACACGGACCACAAGCATAAACATTACCCAATACAATAAAAAGTATAGACGTGAGCGATAAACAATTCAAAACAGATTCAGGCATAGAGATAAAAGAAGTGTACACAGAGCCCGTAGAGATGAACGAGCTTCCAGGAGAATTCCCATATACTCGTGGCGTACACAAGTCCATGTACCGTAGCAGACTATGGACCATGCGCCAATACGCGGGTTTCAGTACTGCGGAAGAATCTAACAAACGTTACCACTACTTATTGAGTCAAGGGGTGATGGGTCTTTCCGTTGCCTTCGACCTGCCTACACAAATAGGCTACGACTCTGACGATGAAATGTCTGAAGGTGAGGTAGGTAAAGTAGGTGTGGCTATCGACTCGCTTGAGGATATGGAGATACTCTTCAAAGACATCAAGCTTGAGGACATCTCTACATCTATGACCATCAACTCTACTGGTTTCATCCTCTTATCGCTATACATTGCCCTAGCTAAGAAACAAGGTGCAGACATCAAGAAGATATCAGGCACTATCCAAAACGATATACTAAAAGAATACGCAGCACGTGGTACTTATATCTATCCACCTGCACCATCTATGCGTGTTATCACAGATATTTTTGAGTATTGTAGTAAAGAAGTTCCTAAGTGGAATACCATCTCTATCTCGGGCTATCACATTCGTGAAGCGGGAGCTACTGCGGTGCAGGAGTTGGCATTTACTTTGGCCAATGGTAAAGCATATTTAAAGGCTGCTATTGAGAAAGGTTTGGACATCAACGTATTTGCCAAGCGCCTTTCTTTCTTCTTCAATGCACACAACAACTTGTTTGAAGAAGTGGCTAAGTTCCGTGCGGCACGCCGCATGTGGGCTAAGATAACATCAGACCTTGGTGCGACAGACCCTAAGGCTCAGATGCTACGCTTCCACACGCAGACAGGTGGTAGTACACTTACCGCACAGCAACCAAAAAACAATATTGTTCGTGTATCACTACAGGCATTGAGTGCAGTGTTGGGTGGCACGCAGTCGCTACACACCAATGGTTATGATGAAGCATTATCATTACCAACGGAAGAGGCGGCAACAATTGCACTACGTACCCAACAGATAATAGGTTATGAAAGTGGCGTTACCGAAACGGTTGACCCGCTTGCAGGTTCTTACTTTGTAGAGAACCTGACCAATGAGGTAGAGGCTGAGGCTTGGAAACTGATAGAGAAGATAGATGTAATGGGCGGTTCTGTAAAGGCTATAGAGCAAGGCTTTATACAAGAAGAGATAGCTCGTTCATCTTATCAATACACTAAAGACATTGAGAGCGGTGCTAAGCCTATAATGGGTGTGAACAAATACATCACTGACGAGGTGGAAGACACACCTGTTTTCAAAATAGATGACTCTATCCGTCAGCTACAGTCTGAAAAGCTAAAAGCACTACGCGCTAAACGTGATAACGATAAAGCAACAGCATCTTTAGAAGCTATACGCAAGGCAGCTCAAGGCACAGACAATTTGATGCCTGTTGTAATAGAAGCAGTAGAGAACCTCTGTACGCTGGGCGAGATAGCAAATATCCTTCGCGAAGAGTGGGGCGAGTTCAAAGGCTAAACAATTAAGGTATGTGCACGGGACGACGCTTGACGCTGTCATCAGCGTTCTCCCATGCCCATGCTGTTACTGTGGCTTTTTTGTAACTACCCAATCCTTCCTTTTGCTGTAGCAGTTTCAAATATTTATCATAGGCCGCAAGGCTATAATTACTGAACTCCGTTCTGTAGCGGCTACGTATATCACGCAATGTATCTAGGTGCGATAGCGTTAAACCATTCAGCTCTTTCTTCAAGGCATTAGCTATAGTAGAGTCTTGATAATACATTTTGTGATGCGTGTACAGCCATATATTAAAGTATGCTGAGTACAAGAACGTTGTATCGTTGGTCTTAGCACCTAACACAAACGCCAATAAGTTAGCATCGTCCTCCGCAGCTATGCCTGATTGATGCGCCAACTCATGACTCACTACAAATGGCAGCATGAACTTTGGCAAGTATCTATTTACCTGAGCCTCCCCAGTCAGTGGATTGTAATAACCTTGTATACCCAAGTACTGCATCATGAAGTTGAACAATGAGGGTTTTATGCTCAAGCCATGTAGCTTGGTCTTGCAGTCGGTATAGTCATCATAGTATTGTTGCGTACGTTTCTTCACATCTTTGAAAGACAATGCCTGATAATGCATGGCATAATCATTCAGCTTGCCTATTAAGTATTTATCATACTGCTCCAATGTAGAATCATAGGTCCAGCCGCTACTGTTTAGCTGCCAAGACTCTTTTAATCGGGGCTTGTAATAATTACCGCCCCACCCTACAAAGAACAACACATAAATGATGCACACTACATTCAGTACATTCAGGAACGATGCCCACAGCTTGTGTTTATGCGTCTTGAACTTAATGATATAATATATCCACCTGTAAACGGTATATATAATAAGCCCACCTAATACTATATACAGTAGGTCGCCAATGCTAATGGGTATCAGCCCGAATACGGCATTTCTCACCGACTGGTATGGGCGAAACAAGAATTTGCTATACAGGTCTACCCACTTGGGAGAATGCGGTAGTATCTGCTGTATCACAGCCACTACTACCACCAGCACTATTAATAAGATTAGTTTTTTCTTATAGACCATGAGTAATAAGCAATGCCTCTATTGAGTTGCGACAAACGATATATCCTTACATTTGCCTCACCATTGTAAATTATTGATTAAAGCAACACAAATGCATTTTAGCCAAAAGATTTTTTTAGCCGGTACAGTTTTAGGTCTTACCCTACTAAGCACTACAGGCTGTAAGGAAGAAGCTGCACCTCAAAAAGGCGGCGGCGGACCTCGCACTATGGCGGCTAAGGCATATGTTGTTACCCCTCAGGAGTTTTACCAAGAGTATGCCACCAGTGGTACGCTTTTGGCAAATGAGTCTGTAGAGATACACCCCGAGATAGCGGGTCGTGTTACGGGCATACACTTCACAGAGGGCAGTAAGGTGAGCAAAGGACAGCTATTGGTGCAGCTATATGATGACAACATCAAAGCGCAGATACAAAAGCTGAAAGCACAGAAGCAACTACAAGCGGCTACTCAAAAACGCCAAAAGTCTCTACTAGACATCGGCGGTATCAGCCAGCAAGAATACGAGACCACAGAGACACAATTACAATCGCTGGATGCAGACATTGCATATGCAGAAGCACAATTGCGCTCTACTAAAATATATGCACCGTTCAGCGGTACTATAGGTATACGCAATATAAGCGTGGGTGCGGTCATCTCTCCTACTACGGTGGTGACCTCTCTACAGCAGACACACCCGCTGAAGATGGACTTCAACGTGCCGGACCTATATCGTAATGAGATAGCTAAAGGCAAGGAAGTTCTATTCTCTATTAGCGGACAACTGGACACACTTAGCGGCAAGGTGATAGCCGTAGAGCCTGGTGCAGATGCTACTACACGCACCATCCGCGTTCGTGCTATCATTCCTAACCCTAAAGAGAAGTTGATACCGGGTGCTTTTGCCCACGTCATCGTTCCGCTGGGTGGAGACAGCAATGCCATTCTTGTCCCTTCTCAAAGCGTGATACCTACCACCAAAGAAAAGCTTATCGTGAAGCTGGTGGAAGGCAAGGCAAAAATGGTCATCGTGCAGCCGGGCACACGTACTGCCGACAAGGTGGAGATATTGAGCGGCATCCAACAAGGAGACACCATTCTTACCACAGGATTGATGCAAGTGAAGGAAGGTATGCCGATAAAAGTGAGCGAACTGCTCAACTAATTACAACAAGGCTTTCACAAACGGTGGCGCAGTTTTTTGACTAACTTTGCACCTGACTTATGAAATCATTTGACGTTCCCGTACAGTATCGCAGCCCGTTGATAACCGCTATCAAGCAACAACGCAAGGCTGCCGATAAGATGAAGAAAGACTTTACGCCTACTGCGCTACACCTTGGCGACGTGACCGTATACTTGGCACGCCACTTTGGTTTTTGCTACGGTGTGGAGAATGCTATTGAGATAGCCTTTCGTGCGGTGAATGAGAATAAGGATAAGCGCGTGTACCTCCTGAGCGAGATGATACACAACCCCGGCGTAAATGCCGACCTGCTGGATATGGGCGTACAGTTCCTAATGGACACCAAGGGCAATATGCTGATAGACTGGAACGAGCTGACGAATGACGACATCGTCATCATCCCCGCCTTTGGCACTACTATAGAGCTGGAAAACAAGCTGAAAGAAATAGGCATTGAGCCATCGCGCTACGAGACCACTTGCCCCTTTGTAGAGAAGGTATGGAACCGTGCCGAAAAGATAGGTAAGGATGGCTACACCATAGTGGTACACGGCAAGCCTAAGCATGAGGAGACCCGCGCCACCTTCTCACACAGTAAAGAGCACACCCCTACCGTGGTGGTGAAGGATATGGAGCAGACGCAACACCTTGCCAAGTTCATTACGGGCGAGCTGCCTGCCGAGCAATTCTATACCGACTTTGCGGGACAACACTCCCAAAAATTTGATGTGACCAAAGACCTGCAACGCGTAGGTGTGGTAAACCAGACTACCATGCTGGCAAGCGAAACGCAAGGCATTGCCGACTACCTGAAGCAGGTGATGATAGAGCACTACCAACTGAGTGCCGAAAGCATTAGCGACCGCTTTGCCGATACCCGCGATACGCTCTGCTATGCTACCAACGATAACCAGAGTGCCGTGATGGGTATGCTGGCACAAGAGGCAGACCTTGCCATTGTTATTGGCGGATACAATAGCTCCAACACCTCTCACCTGGTAGAGCTATGCGAGCAGAAGATGCCTACCTACTTTGTAAAGAATGAAAGCTGCCTGATAGATGAGAACACCGTATCTCATTACGACCTGCACAGCCACGAAGAAAAGACCACTACCAACTACCTGCCTACCCAACGCCCGCTACACATTATGGTGACCAGCGGAGCCTCTTGCCCCGACGCACTGGTAGAAGGCGTGGTAAAACGCATTGCCGAACTCACAGGCAATACCGAAGGCTTGGATAGCGTGATGAAAGAGTGGGTGGGGTGAGGATAGCTTAACCAATGCTGTCATTTCGAACCAAAGAGAGAAATCTGCCTATAAGCAGGAGTTGAGCACATACGAATGTGCCATAAAAGAGCATTGTTATATATAGTCATCTTTAGAGAGTGTACTAAATGATAATTCTGGATTGCAAATAAAATCTACTAAAGTTCCTTTTAGTTCAACTACTCTAACAACTTTAAAACATTCATTAAAATAGTAGACTTTAGGATCATCAATAGTTTCATTGCATTTAAAGAAACAGAATTGATACCCTTGATGCATAAAAAACACGAAAGAGCTATTATCCAAATGGGGTAACGCATTATCTTCTAAAAGTTGATTCGCATGCCCCTTCATGTCAATTAACCATCTATAGGTAAAATCACTACCCACATTATAATTTCCTGCGTCCTTACCAAAGTATTCTAAGAACACTTTGTAAAAATGAGGAAGATTTACTTGATGCTTTTTTTCTAAAAATTCTATTTCATCTAAAGAACACCCAATAGCTTCTGGATGTTTCTGTTTTAATTCAAATAGCCTTTCCTCATCGCTTAACAAAGTATTGCCCATAGATAGATTCTTTAAAGGATTAAAGTATCGCTTTTCTTGAACTCAAAATATTCTTTTTATAAGAATTGCTTGTGGCAAATTTTCTGAGTAAATCAACTACTACTAACTATTTCAATGTTGTTTTATTCTTTCTTTTTAGGAATCGAAAACTCATCAACATACTTATTCATATAATAAATCCACATGCACCACGTTAACTATACATGCCACTCTTATATGGTATATTTTTTGCTATTTTTATAATACACTATAAACTATTCGATATGAAATACTCTACCCTTCTAGCCGTTTTTTTGGCATTTTTAGCTATCAACACCCATGCACAAACTCAAGTAAGTGGTGGCATATACAATAGCGAGACATGGACCAAAGCCAATAGCCCTTACATTGTTTCAGGAGAAGTGGTGCTGTTCTCTGGCGCAGTCCTCACCATAGAGCCGGGTGTAGAGGTACGGTTCAACGATAAAGCCAAGATCACACTACGAGGAAATATCAAAGCAATTGGTACTGTTAGTGATAGCATCCATTTCACTTCCAACGCAGCATCGCCGGCAAAGGGAGACTACTTTGGGCTAAAGTCTGAGGTAAATAGTGCCTACCCTTTCGGGGCGCAGGTCAGTCAGATAGTTATCGAATATGCCATAGTAGAGTATGCCATCAACTTTATCGACTTCAGCGTTTCGGGCGGCAACGGGCCTTACATCATTAAAAACAGTCGTTTCAGCAACAACATAAGCGTGATGGACGACCTTGCAGCAGCTACCAGAAACACAAAAATATCATACGACAATTGCTTGTTTACCAATAATGATTATGGACTGTATGGCGGAGGAGAAAGCAACGATGTATATGTAAACGGCTGTAGATTTTACAATAATAAAAGAGGCTGCGAGGGAGGATATATTGACAGGTGTGTATTTGCCAACAATACCGAAGAGGCAGCCTACCTATACCACACCATTACCAACTCTTACATCTTCAACAACAAAGTAGGTGCACGTGTAGACATGCATAGCAATACAAAATTTGCTAACAATCAGGTATACAATAACGAGATAGGTGTAGAGATAGACCGCATGTGGCAAAACAACCCATCGGGTGTGTTTCAGGATAACATCATCTGCCACAACACTACTTGGAATGTAAAGTATAACTACACCAACAATGTATCTCTGGTACAGAATTGCTGGTGCTCTAACGACTCTGCATTTATAGCCTCTAAGATCAGAGATGGCTATGATGATTTGGCGTATGGGTTGATAGACTTTTCTTATAACAGAACTTGTAGCACATCGCCACCACCGCCTGCTAATGTACCTATTACACCGATCGTCAGTGAGGATATAAGCTTCAAGGTATACCCTAACCCCGCTACAGACCATATAGAGATCGCTCCTGCTACATCGATGATGTATGATATACTGATATATGATATAACAGGAAAGATGGTAAAGCTAAAGACCAATAATTCGGGCAACACATCGGTTGACCTGTCAGGTTTATCCAGCGGAAATTATATTGTAACCCTAGCAACTACAGAAGGTATATCTCAAGCTCAGAAGATCACTATCAGGTAATGGTGACGGGTAGTATTACATTTGGTCTGCAAATTCTTTAAAGCAACCCTTCCAGTAGGTTTTCCATGCAGCTACGGCATCGGTATCGTTCAGCTTATCATGGTTCACAGCAAGGTGTACCTTACCCTCAGCCTTTTGGGTAATGGTGATAACAGGCTTGCTACCATCCACTAGTGCCACACGCCAGTAGCGCCACTTTTCCGTTTCGCTGGTAGTAGGTACTTGCTCATAGGGTACACCGTTCAGGCTATCCTTACCCTTCATATGGTCTTGCCATGCCATATACACGGCTTCCATAGTGCCGGGTAATGTTTTGCTGGCACTGGCTTGGTAAGTACCCGTGCAGCTCTGCCCCACCTCTCGCCTGCCTATCATACGCTCATACTCCACCGTAATGGTCTGCGCCCACCATGCAGGCACATTATACTCCTCATGTAGCAAGGCAGCTATTTGTGTATGGTTCAGCTTAGCCGCCCCGCGCTGCTCCAATAGCGCCATCCATTCATCCCACACTTTTCCTGTAGCCTTCATTACCGCCTCTTCCGATGTACTTTTTACCGCCATAGTATTCTGTTTTATAACACACATGCAATATACAATTATTTATTTTTACGTATATTTGCTATAATAAACCTATCCTGTCAATACGTGAGAAATAGCAGCCTCAATACGTGAAAAAGCACTTAACAATCACTCTATTTTATTCAGACCTTTACTCTTCATCAAAAACATCACTTATGAAAAAGTTAATGCTTTTAGCCATTATCCTGACAGGTAGCATTTGTGCAAACGCACAAAGCTCTACACGAGGCACTAACCACGATACTAAACAAATAGACAACCTTAGCAACGATGCCACCAAAGCAACCACCTTTAAGAAAAGAACGCCTACAACGTCAGGAACAGGTCAGCAAAATAGCTCTAAAAAAGACCATGTAACCAACCCTCCAAGCGGTGTTAATAACGATAGGCGTCAGGAACGAAATTGGCGTTACAACAAAGAAACTGATTACTAGTAGTAGTTTTTAATTAATAGCAAAAGACAAAGCTGTGCACCTATATATGAGGCACAGCTTTAAATACGTTTATCATTAATTCACTCCTGTTAAAAAAGAGTTTGCCCGAAACTAAAATTGTTCCCTCGGGAACAAAAAGAGAACAAATCAAAACAGCACAACCAAATGATAACCAATACCCTATAAAATAATTGTTTCCGTTCAGGGCACTCCCCAAACGGAAACAATTCGAAACAAAATAACTTATTATCCCATCACTATCACCAGATCATTGGTATTCACCAACGTACCCTCCGTAAGCTCTATAGCGACTATCTCACCCGCATCATTCGCCGTGATGACGGTCTCCATCTTCATGGCCTCTATCACAAACAATGGCTGGTTCTTCTTCACCTTATCGCCCTTCTTCACCAACAGCTTAGATAGCATACCCTGCAGTGGCGCACCGATGTGCTTATCATTACCCTTATCCACCTTACGGTTCTCCGCCTTGTCTACCTTTACAGAGCGGTCCGTGATGTCTATATTACGCGTCTGTCCGTTCAGCTTGAAGAACACCGTACGCTTACCCTGCTCATTCACCTCGCCAATGCTTAGCAGTCGCACCAGTAGCGTCTTACCCTTGGCTATCTCAATAGTGGCTTCCTGCCCCATCTCCATACCATATAGGAATAGCGGCGTAGGTATCACCGACACATCCCCATACTCACGGTAGAATTTCAAGTAATCTTCATAAACCTTCGGATACAATTTATATGAAAGGAAATCACACAACTCCAGATCATTACCATACTCCTCGCGGAATGCCTTCAGCTCCGTCTCAAAGTCAACAGGCTCTAAGTGTTTGTTCGGGCGATCCGTGAATGGTTCTTTATCTTTTAGGATTATCTTCTGTAGTTCTTTTGGCAAGCCACCTTCAGGCTGTCCCAGCACACCTTGGAAGAACTGCTGCACCGACTCTGGAAACGATACCGTTTCTCCTTTGGTCATCACATCCTCACGGCTCAGACCATTAGCCACCATGAACTGTGCCATATCGCCCACTACTTTAGAGCTTGGTGTCACCTTAACGATATCGCCAAACATGTCATTGACCGTAGCATACATCTTCTTGATATCCTCGAACTTATCTTCAAGACCTAGTGCCTTGGCCTGCGGACGAAGGTTGGAGTATTGCCCACCCGGTATCTCGTGGCGGAACACCTCTGCTGCGCTCGCCTTCAAGCCACTCTCGTATGGATAGTAATACTCACGCACCGCCTCCCAATAGTTGGAGAACTCATTCAGCGAATCGATATCATAGCTACGTTCACGCTCGTGGAAGCGCATCATCTCTACCACCGCATTGAAGTTTGGCTGAGAGGTAAGCCCTGATACCGCACCTAGCGCCACATCCACCACATCTACACCTGCATCTATGGCTTGCATATATGATGCCGACTGTAGCGAAGAAGTATCGTGTGTATGTAAGTGTATCGGGATATTCACGGTGTCTTTCAAGCCTGCTACAAGCTCTTTAGCAGCATATGGCTTCAATAGACCGGACATATCTTTGATGGCCAATATATGTGCACCCGCATTCTCCAGGTCTTTTGCTAGGCGCAGATAGTAATTAAGGTCGTACTTGGTACGCTTAGGGTCTAGTATATCACCGGTATAGCATAGTGCTGCCTCTGCAAGACCTTGGGTACGGTTGCGCACCATCTCTATACATGGAGCTATATTCTCCATCCAGTTCAGCGAGTCGAATATGCGGAAGATATCTACGCCCTTCTCCCAGCTCTGCTCTACAAACTTCTCTATAAGATTGTCAGGGTATGCTGTATAACCTACGCCGTTAGCACCACGTATTAACATTTGTAGTAGGATATTCGGCACAGCTTCTCTTATCTGCTCCAAACGCTTCCAAGGGTCTTCGTTCAAGAAGCGCATGGCCACATCAAAGGTAGCACCACCCCATACCTCCATACTGAAAGTTTGAGGATGTAGCTTAGCAAAGTGTTTTGCCACCGTCAGCATATCGAATGTGCGCATACGCGTAGCCAGTAGTGACTGGTGCGCATCGCGTAGTGTAGTATCTGTATAGTGAACCTTCTTTTCGTTCTTCAACCATTGGCTGAACTTATCAGGTCCTAACTCTGTCAATAGGTCTTTAGTACCCTTAGGATACTCCATACCCAAAGGAGACACAGGCACCTCCGGCTTGCGGAACTCACGACCATCGTAGGTCACCTTCACATCAGGGTTGCCATTCACAGTCACATCAGCCAAGTAGCGTAGGGTCTTTGTACCTCTATCTTGTCTTTTCTTGAAGTGGAACAACTCGGGATGCTCTTGTATAAAGCCCACAGTAGTTTGCCCACTACGGAAACCGTCGTGTGTAATAAGGTTCTCTAAGAACGGTATATTATTCTTTACGCCCCGCACTCGGAACTCTCTCAATGCACGGTGCATCTTCATAGCTGCGTCTTCTAAGTTAAGCCCCCAAGTGCTCACCTTCACCAGCATACTATCGAAGAACGGGCTGATCTTCATACCCGGATAAGTACTACCCTCATCCAAACGCACACCAAAACCTGCAGCATTACGGTAGGTAACCAATGTACCATAGTCAGGCTTGAAGTCATTTGCAGGGTCTTCTGTAGTGATACGGCACTGTACCGCCACACCATCTATCGACAGGTCTTCTTGCTTGCCAATGCCTATCTCTTTATCTGTAAGCTTGTAACCATCAGCAATATATAGCTGTGTCTTCACCAAGTCTACCCCTGTTACCATTTCCGTAACGGTATGTTCTACCTGTATACGCGGGTTCACCTCAATGAAGTATATATTCTCTTCCTTATCCACCAAAAACTCTACCGTACCAAGGTTATTATAATTAACCTCAGCTGCGATAGATGTAGCGTATTTATACAACCTATCTTTAGTGTCTTGCTTTAGCGTAACAGCAGGGGCAACTTCTACCACCTTCTGGAAACGACGCTGTACAGAGCAATCACGTTCAAATAGATGGACGATGTTACCATGACTATCGGCAGCTATCTGCACTTCTATATGCTTAGGGTTTTCTACAAACTTCTCTAAGAATACCGTGTCATCACCAAAGGCGTTCTTCGCTTCGCTCCTTGCTTCTGGGAATGACTTTTTAAGGTCATCATCGGTACGTACCACACGCATACCTCTACCACCACCACCGGAAGCCGCTTTCAGCATAAGAGGGTAACCAATTCTGTTAGCCTCGGCTAAGGCTATATCTATATTAGTAAGTGCTTCTTTATTACTCTCTATTATCGGAGCACCTGCTCTAATGGCAACATCCTTAGCGGTCACTTTATCGCCCAAAGCAGACATTGCCTCAGGTCTCGGACCTACGAATATGATACCATTATCTGCACACTTTTGGGCAAAGGTGGCATTCTCTGAAAGGAAACCATACCCGGGATGTATCGCATCAGCACCACAATCTTTAGCAATAGCTATTATCTCGTCAATATTCAAATACGGCTTCAGCGGGTCGTTATCAGCCCCTACCTGATAAGCCTCGTCAGACTTATATCGGTGTAGTGAATACCTATCTTCATATGTATAAATGGCTACAGTACGTATCTGTAGTTCAGAGGCCGCACGGGCTATTCTGATGGAGATCTCACCACGGTTGGCGATCAGCACTTTTTGGATATTCATTAGGAGTGATTTTGAGTACTACAAATCTAAGACTCCTATCAATATACGAAGAACATTATTATTAAATAAATGATAAAATTTGCTATTGAATATTCACTCGTGGGCCGTAG
>CAZPDA010000039.1:0-18186 GCA_964585115.1 uncultured Flavipsychrobacter sp. | reverse complement strand
CCTCCAAGCAATCTTTCCTGATTTCTTTTTGGTACAAAAACAAGCGTCTTCAAGTTATCATCTACTAATATTTTTCTTATTTGCTCATCTTCTACACAGTTAGGCTCTAGACAAAACATATCACTATTGACAGAAGATACTATATTAGGCATCTGGTCACTCATGTTTGTAACGAACTCAAATGTTTCTGCTAATTCTTCTTGCGACATATGCTTTCTAAGCCTACTAAACACCAAGCTTATTTTTGCATAGATGTCGTGATATACATACCTATCATTAACCTTCATAAATGGTAAGAAACCTATGTCTAAGTTATCATTACCTAGCAAAGACAAAGATGCATTTTTGATAGCCGGAATCGCATCACTTACATCATAAGTATGCATTTTAGCAACAGTATCTCTAAGCTCTTGTAGTGCTACTTGCTCCGTATCCTCAATTATAGATAGTAAGAAAAAGCCTCTTACTTTAAATTGGTCAAACTCAATAGGCTTCTCTAGGTCATTTATAGAACCTATTGCCCCTATAGCGTAGTCTACCCACTCTTGCCTAAGTTCCGGCTGCTCATTACAAGCCAATATATCTGCAAAGTTGTTTCTACGAATGGCACGGTAGTAACGTTTCACACTTGTGCTATCATCCACAAATTGAAGAATGGTCTGTGGAGCTTGACTATCTTTTATTTGGATACCATAGCAACGCTCTAATATTTCGGTATAAGAATCTCGATATAAACTCTCTGTATCTGAATCAATAGACAAAAGCTTAATATCTCCTGCTTTTTCTGTAAAGAACCGTTTAAACTCTTCAGATGCACTAAAGTAGTTCATCGTTTGGTGTGTGCCACCCGGCATACCCAATGAATGTAGCTTATTATCTCCTTCTACTTGAGAGTTGTGCGTTATCCTTAGAAGCTCTAGTAACTCCTTATGTTGTTCAAGGATTTGTATATCCTTTATTGGCTGTAGTAATTCCGGGCTTGCATCCAGCAATGACAAAATAGAACGAAGAAAAGTATTATATATACTACTCTTAGAGTCTGACACTTGTTCCTTTATATACTTATAGTACGGAGCAAATGTGAGTTCACACTTTATGGAGGGAATAGGCAAGTCGGGTAATTGTACAGAAAAGACTTCCATGCTTTTGGCGTTATCTATTTGTAAAGGTACTATATAATTTATGTTACCTTACAAATACCGCGCAAATGAAACTACTCTGTTCTTTTGACGGTAATTTGCTGACAAAACGGTGCATATCATGTCAATATAGGTGATTAAACAAATAAAAGGCCGCCCTAAAAAGAGCGGCCGTACTTAACCTATTTTCCCCTTAAACTAAAAGCTTATACCTAGAGAGAGTTAATTCCACCCACCACCTAGCGCTTTGTAAATATTAACTAGTGCGTTCATTTGTCTTTTCTTTAACTCTACAAGCTCAAACTTAGCCTCCAAAGCATCCCTTTGTGTTAATAGCACCTCCATATAGTCAGCCCTTGCAGACTTGAACAATTTGATAGAGATGTTGATAGACTCAGATAACGCATCAACCTGTTGAGATTTAGTGCTATAGCTATCCTTTAGATTATTGATATTAGACAACTGATTAGCAACCTCGTCATATGCATTAAGTATAGTACGCTCATAATTATAAACAGCTTGAACCTGTTTTGAGTTAGCACTTAAATAATTTGCTTTGATCTCGCTTTTGTTGATCAAAGGAGCCATCATATCTCCTGCTATAGAAAAGAGTAGAGATTCCGGCTTCTTGATAAGATATACAGGATTGAACGCTTGATATCCCAGTCCACCTGTTATTGTCAAAGATGGGTAGAACTCAGCCTTGGCCACCTTTACATCTAGCTTTGCTGCTTTCATTTGCATCTCAGCTTGTTTGACATCAGGGCGGTTTGCCAATAGTTGAGATGGAATACCTGCATATACACTTTGGGGCAGCAGATCATTGAACCCATCAGAACTCCTTTCGATATGTTGTGGATACCTGCCTAACAAGAAATTTATCTTATTTTCCGTCACAGTTATTTGCTGCCTGATCTCGTACTGTAAACTTTTTGTCTTTAGCACCTCTGCCTCAAACTTCCTTACAGCAAGCTCTGTAGCCCTTGTAGCTTGCTTTTGTAGCTTTACTATCTTAAGCGCATTTGTTTGTATAGCTATATTTTGCTCTACTATCTTTAATTGATTATCCAGAGCTAATAACTCATAATACGAATTTGCAACCTCTGATATCAAGCTGGTAACAACAAAGTTCTTACCATCCACAGTAGATATATACCTTGAAACAGCTGCCTTTTTAGCATTTCTTAACTTCTTCCATATATCTATCTCCCAAGTGGCATATACACCTATTAGATAGTCTTGTAAAGGGTCAGGCATTGCTTTTCCTGGTTCTATATCTGTAGTAGCATCCATTGCACCTATATTGGTATATCTGGAGACCTTGTCTACACCACCAGCTCCGCGAATATTAACATACGGAAGGTATTTACCTTTTTTAACGCGGATCTCATTCCTACTTATTGCTATCTCCTGTAAGGTTATATTAAGCTCCTGATTATTTTTCAGCGCAGTATCTATCAAAGCATTGAGATAAGGGTCTGTGAAATAGTCCTTCCACTCCACTTTGGCAGAATTGATAGTATCCTGCGAACTAGACTTATAATTCGCAGGAACATTTTTATCGGCGTTCTTTTCTACTACAGCAGGGAGTTTACAAGCACTATATAATAGTGACATACAGGCTACTGTTAAGACTTTATATACTTTTCTATTGAACATTATTAATGGATTTCTTCGGTTAATGGAACATCATCTTCATCTTTTATCAGTGACCGCCCTTCTGCCATCCTACCAAATATGTAATACAAGCCAGGAACGATCACGACTCCAAACACGGTACCTAGCAACATCCCCCCGGCAGCGGCAGTACCGATAGTTCTATTACCTATAGCTCCCGGACCAGTTGCTACTACTAACGGTAGCAGACCTGCAATAAAAGCGAAAGAGGTCATCAATATAGGGCGGAAACGTACTTTGGCACCTTCTATAGCTGCGTTGAGTATCGTCTCTCCTTGTTGATGTTTTTGAATAGCGAACTCAACTATAAGCACCGCATTCTTACCTAAGAGACCTACCAGCATGATCAAGCCAACCTGAGCATATATATCATTAGCAAGCCCCATTACCTTTAGCAACATGAATGCACCGAACACACCCGCAGGCAATGAGCAAACGACCGATAATGGAAGAATAAAGCTTTCATACTGTGCTGCTAACACCAAATACACAAAGCCAAGTACTACTAAGAAGATATAAAGCGCCTCATTACCTCGACCAACCTCGTCTTTAGATAAGCCTACCCAATCAATATCATAACCTCTAGGTAGTGTTTTAGTAGCCACCTCTTGTATAGCCTTTATGGCTTCACCACTACTAAACCCTTGAGCCGGAGCACCATTAATAGCGGCTGAGGTATACATATTATATCTGGTTATCTCATTAAGACCTTGTTTTTTCTTGATCTTAGTGAATGCAGAATAGGGTACCATCTCTCCATGGTCATTCTTCACATATAGTTTCATTATATCCTGTGGCAACCTTCTGTATTCAGGAGAGGCTTGAACGTATACTTTGTAGAATTGTCCAAAACGAATAAACCCTTGTTCATATGTACTACCAATGAGTATTGATAATGAGTTCATAGCCTTACCAATAGAAACTCCTTTCTGCATGGCTACTTTATTATCGATCTCAAGTTCATACTGAGGATAATTAGCACTAAAGAATGTGAACAAGCCTGTCAGCTCTTTACGCTTTCTTAGTTCTTTCATGAACTCATCATTCACCTTTTCAAACTCCTTGTAACTTCCGGAGTTCGTTTTATCCAACAATCTCAATGCGAAACCACCAGCAGCTCCATATCCCGGTACTGCCGGAGGCTGAAAGAACTCAATAGTAGCACCGGGTATCTCGTGTGCCCTTTCCTCTAACTCCTCTATTATCTCCTCTGCAGAGTGTTTCCTGTCCGACCAATTCTTAAGGTTTATCAAACAAGTACCTGCGTTAGAACCACGACCTTCCGTTAGCACCTCATAACCAGCTAGTGCAGAAACAGACTGTATACCTTCTACCTCTTCTGCTATACCTTGTAGTTTACGAGCTATATCGTTGGTTCGCTCCAATGTAGAACCAGGAGGAGTCTGTATAATAGCATAGATCATCCCCTGATCTTCATTAGGAATGAAACCAGAAGGAAGGTTCTGTACCGTAACCCATATACCTCCACAAAAAGCCAATAACAGACCGAAGGTCACTAACCTTCTATTCACGATCAGCTTCAAGAAGTTGGTATACCTGCCTGTTAGTTTTTCAAAGCCCCTATTGAACGCATCAATGAACTTATCTATCGGAGTTCTCTTTTTAGGTTTACCATGACTATTCTTAAGTATCATAGCACACAGCACCGGAGTAAGGGTAAGAGCCACTATACCTGAAATAACGATAGCTGATGCCATGGTAATGGCAAACTGTCGATAGAAGATACCCACTGGTCCTGTCATAAATGCAACCGGCACAAACACAGCGGTCATCAATAATGTGATAGCTATTACTGCCCCGCTTATCTCTCTCAGCACCTTCTTGACGGCCTTATATGGCGATATATTTTCTTCCTCCATCTTAGCATGCACAGCTTCTACTACTACGATCGCATCATCTACCACCACACCTATAGCTAATACTAATGCGAATAAGGTGATGAGGTTGATCGTAAGTCCGAACAACTGCATACAAACGAAAGCCCCAATCAACGAAACAGGGACAGCAAGTGTTGGGATAAGCGTAGAACGCCAATCTCCTAAAAAGAGAAATACAACTATTGCTACCAGAATAAAAGCCTCACCTAGTGTATGTACCACTTTCTCTATTGAAGCATCTAAAAAGTTAGAGACATCATAGCTTATCTCATAGTCCATACCGGGAGGAAATGAATTATCCTTTATCTCGTCGAGCCTAGACTTTACTCTTTTAATTACATCACTAGCATTACTACCATATGTTTGTTTTAGGGTAATTGCTGCTGAAGGACGGTTATTAAGGTTAGAATAGATATCATAGAACTCACTGCCAAATTCTACACTGGCTATATCCTTCAAGTGTAAGACCTCTCCATCGGGGTTAGCCTTGATAATGATATCTTCATACTGCTCCGGCTTATTATACCGCCCTTGATAGGTCAAAACGTATTCTAATGACTGAGAACGCTTACCCGAGCTTCTACCAATACGCCCCGGAGAACCAATGATGCTTTGGTCGCTAATAGCCTCCATTACCTCTTCAGTAGATACCTTATATGCTCTCATCCTATCAGGCTTTAGCCATATACGCATAGCATATTGCCTACTACCCAATATCTTAGCTCGGGCTATACCATTTACCCGTTTAAGCTCGGGCAATATGTTCACACTAGCATAATTATATAGAAACTTCTCATCTGCATGTTTATCCTTGCTATAAAGATTCACATACATCAACATGTTGGGCTGCGCACGGTTTACTATGATACCTTCACGTTGTACTAAGGGCGGTAGCCTATTGGTAACCTGAGCGATACGATTCTTTACGTTCACAACAGCTTGGTTAGGGTCTGTACCCAGCTCAAATACTACTTGTATTGTTGCCTCACCTGCACTAGTAGCATCAGAGGTCATATATTTCATTCCCGGAACACCATTGATAGAACGTTCCATTGGTATCAATACAGAGTTAACAAGAACATCTGCACTAGCACCAGGATATGCCACACTCACCACTACACGTGGAGGTGCAATAGAAGGAAACTGCGATATAGGCAGGTTGGTCATCGCTAGGATACCCATAAATATGATAACAAGCGATATGGATATTGCGAGCACCGGCCTATGTATAAACTTATTAAACATTAGTTAGTTTTTTAATTACTCAATTATTCAGCGTATAGTTCTAATTGAGCTATTACAGACTTAGGTTTTTGATACTCATAAGAGATCTTATCATTGTTCTTGACCTTTCTCAATCCTTCTAGCAGGATCTTCTCTTTATCAAACAAGCCATTGCTAATGATATAAAGATCAGGCATTTCAGCAGCTATTGTTATGGGTCTGAGCCTGACGGTATCCTTATCATCTACTACATACACATACTTTTTATCTAATATCTCAAAGGTTGCTTTCTGAGGTATTAGCAAAGCGTTTTTATGTGCTACTTTAGTTTGGATATTACCGGTCTCTCCATGCCTTAGCAGCCCATTGGGGTTGGGAAATGTGGCTCTAAAGGCAATGTTCCCTGTCTCATTATTAAAGTCTGCTTCTATGGTCTTCACTATACCTTTTTGGTTGAACAGTTTGTTATTGGCCATCAGCAGGTCCACTTTCATCATGGTATCATTATTCAACTCTGCTTTGTAATCCAAATATTCAGCCTCAGGAACATTAAAGTATACCCACATTTCACTATTATCAGACAATGTGGTCAACAGATCCCCTTCATCAACAAGGCTACCCAGCTTTAGATGAAAGCGGTCAATGATACCATCGAAAGGAGCTCTTATTTCTGTAAACTCAAGGTGTACTTTTGCCAATGCTAGTTGAGCTTGAGCCTTAGCATACTTGGCTTTAGCCATTGCTAGCTCATTAGGAGATACTACATTACTATCGGCCAGGGTCTTAGTATTCTGATACTCTATCTCTGCCACCTTAGCTTCTGCTTCAGCCGTTTTAAATTCTGCTTCATATATTTTCGGCATTATTTTGAACAATAGCTGCCCTTTTTTCACATACTGCCCTTCATCTACATATATATTCTGCAAATAGCCACGCTCTTGAGCTCTTAGCTCAATATGCCTAACAGAACTGATCTGACATACATAGTCCTTAACTATGGTCGTATCCATCCTTACAGGACTGGTAACAAAAAGCTTTGTTTCTTCTTCTTTTTCTTTTTTGTGGGTGCTGCAGCTTGTGTGCAATAGAACAGTGCACAAGCCCATTAACATGAGAATTCTCTTCATGATATTTTACTATTTAGACAATTTGGTTTCTTGTATGGGAAAGGTGTATAATGAAATACACAAGCATTACTTATATACTGTACGAACAGCATAAGTAATAAATCGGAATAGGATAGCTAATAGCTATCCTTAAAATGAATATCAGACCCTAAATACCTGAAGTACGATGTACTTAAAGGATGAGAAATGAGAATAGTGCTCAGAATATTTCGAGCACTTATTAATGTCTAAAAAAGTAAGATCAACTGGTGGGTATAGTGCTAAAAAGTAATCACTACTGTACGTAGCCACTTTCTTCTTAAATGAGAATAGTTCATTATCCTCATCATCACTTTCTTCAGCATAAATTCTTTTATTATGCTTTTCCGGTGTAGGCGGGATACTTTTGATCGTCAGATCCTGATGATGAAGCTTGATGATAAAGCTCGCATCTATACACTTATCAAAATCCCCATGTTGTGACAATAAGCCATTATGCTGCACCGTAGCAGCGTGAATATTGATCACACTACCTAACAGCAGGAAAACAAATAACAGAAATGATCTGAATAAAGGCTTCATGTCGTCAACAAAGGTACACAATGAATAATTAGGTGCTAGAAATGTAATGTTAAAAAGAATATTTAATACTAGAATCAACATTCTACCCTTCTGTAACTTTAGTCACATACCATCCCCGCAACTTGTTCTAATATCGTGCTTTCCCCAAGCAAAACAAGCAAGCATTAAAACCAATAACGTAAAGGTGCACCATATCATTACGAATACAACCATCATTATAAACGGATATGCTTACAGAACAGGAATTAAAAACATTACTACCCGAATTTGAGTCGGATTTGGTGTCAGAGGTGTCAGAGTCGGGCGCACTAAAGTCTTTTACCGAAGGAGACATTCTGCTAAAAACAGGTCAATATATACGCTCTACAATAATAGTGGTAGATGGATTGGTAAAGGTCTTTCGTGAAGACGAGGAAGGAGACGAATACTTTATGTACTACATAGAGCCGGGTGAGGCGTGTGCACTATCTATGATGGCAGCAAATGAGCAAAACACCAGTGAGCTGACCATAAAAGCAGCAGGAGATGTAGAACTAATATCAGTACCGTTGGACAAAATGGACGAATGGATGCTGAAGTATAAAACATGGTACCATTATGTACTACGTTCTTATAGAGCACGTTTTCAAGAGCTGTTGAACACCATCGATCACATCGCCTTTCGCAATATGGATGAACGTTTGGTGTTCTACTTAAAGAAGCATCAAAAAACACGTAAATCGAATATCATTCCCTATACTCATGCAGAGATAGCAAGTGAGCTTAACTCATCTCGCGAAGTAATATCCAGACTAATGAAAAAGCTGGCAGATAAAGGACATGTGAAACTCAATCGACAAAGTATTGAAATAATCGACCTTGACAATTTCTAGTCTGTGACATTTATCACAGACTATTTTTTTTTAGCAAGCCACCTTCGCGCAATGGAAATTTTAGGATACATAGCAGCTGTACTTATCGGTATCTCCTTAGGTCTTATCGGTGGTGGTGGTTCTATACTTACAGTACCAGTGTTGGTATACATCTTTAAAGTTGATGCAACTCTGGCCACTTCATACTCATTGTTCATTGTAGGTAGCACCAGCCTTATAGGTGCGTACAAGAATTACAGAAAACAGCAGACGGATATACGTACCGCCATACTCTTTGGTGTATCATCTATCACTACTGTATTTCTTACACGTAAGTTCATCATCCCTGCCATACCCGATACCGTATTTACTATAGGAGATACTGCCGTTACTAAATCGCTACTGACAATGGTATTGTTTGCGGCACTAATGATAATGGCATCTACCTCTATGATACGCTCTAAAACACCTCCTACAGGTGAGACTGCTGAGAATAACTCAGGTGTTATTGCTAAGCTATTATTATATGGTGTAGGCATAGGTTTGGTAACTGGCTTACTTGGTGCAGGTGGTGGGTTCTTATTGATACCTGCATTGGTGTTGCTGCTAAACATGCCTATGAAAAAAGCGGTGGGCACTTCACTACTTATCATCGCACTAAACTCGCTTATTGGCTTTACAGGAGACCTTGGTCAGGTAGAGATAGATTGGCAAATGCTACTGATACTTACAGCCATCAGTATATCAGGCATTCTTATAGGTGGCTGGATGAGTAAGAGCATACCGGGTGCAAAGTTGAAAAAAGGATTCGGTTGGTTCGTACTTATAATGGGTGTCTATATCCTTATAAGAGAAGTCTTTCTAAAATGATGAGCTATTGTGACTTACGTCACTAAACTACCAACAACAAGATGTGACCTTTGCATCATAAAACCAAACAGAATGAAAGTAGAACAAATTTATACAGGATGTCTTGCTCAAGGAGCTTATTATATTGAGAGCAATGGAGAAGCGGCTATCATCGACCCGCTTAGAGAGGTAGAACCTTACATCGAAAAAGCAAAGAAGAACAACGTAGATATCAAGTACGTTTTTGAAACACACTTCCATGCCGATTTCGTGTCGGGTCACGTAGACCTATCCAACAAAACAGGAGCACCTATTATATATGGTCCGAATGCAAACCCTGATTTTGATGCGACCATTGCAACAGACGGTCAAGAGTTCAAAATAGGTAATGCTACCATCAAAGTACTACACACTCCGGGACATACTATGGAGAGTACCTGTTACTTGTTGATGGATGAGAATGGTAAGGCTACAAGCCTATTCTCAGGCGATACATTGTTCATTGGCGATGTTGGTCGTCCTGATCTAGCACAGAAAGGTGCAGACCTAACGCAAGAAGACCTTGCAGCAACATTGTTTGATTCACTTAGAAATAAAATAATGCCGTTGGCCGATGACATCATCGTATATCCGGCACACGGCGCAGGTAGTGCATGTGGCAAAAATATGAGTAAGGAAACAACCGATACTCTGGGGCATCAGAAAGAGACAAACTACGCGTTGAGAGCAGACATGACCAAGGAAGAATTCATCAAAGAGGTTACGACCGGTCTGATGCCACCACCTGCATACTTCCCACTGAATGTGATGATGAACAAGAAGGGTTACGAGAGCATTGATAAAGTTCTAGAAAGAGGCTTGATGGCACTAAGCCCTGAAGGTTTTGAAGCTGCAGCAAACGAAACAGGAGCATTGATACTAGACACTCGTGCGCCACAAACATTTGCACAAGGGTTTGTACCAAACGCTATAAACATTGGCATCGATGGCAACTTTGCTCCATGGGTGGGTGCATTGATACCTGACATCAAACAACAAATACTGTTAATAGCGGACGAAGGTAGAGAGGAAGAAGTGGTAACAAGGCTATCTCGTGTAGGCTACGACTACTCTATCGGTTACTTGAAAGGTGGTTTTGAAACATGGAAGAACAGTGGTAAAGAAGTGGATAGCATTACATCTATCACGGCAGAAGAGTTTGCAGACATCAACGACAAGCAAGACATCAACATACTGGATGTACGTAAGAGCAGTGAGCATTTGAGCGAGCACATCGTAGATGCGGAGAACTATCCTTTAGACAACATCAACGACAACATGGAGATATTGGATAAAGAAAAGACCTACTACATACACTGTGCAGGTGGCTACCGTTCAATGATATTCACCTCTATACTTAAAGCAAGAGGCTACGAAAATCTTGTGGATGTAAAAGGCGGTTTTAAAGCTATAAAAGACAGCAACCGTTTCAGCGTAACGGATTATGTATGTCCATCAACACTATTGCAATAAAACAAATAACAAACATAAAAACAGATAACAATGAGCAACGTAAAAGACCTAATGGCACAAGGTGCCAGAGTGATAGACGTAAGAACGATAGAAGAATATAATGCTGGACACGTAGAGGGTTCGCTGAATATTCCTCTTGACACGATAGAAGGGCAGATAGGAAGCATCAAAGAAGCAGGAACTCCTGTGATAACAGTATGCCGCTCAGGCGCACGTAGTGGTGCAGCAGCAGCTATACTTAGCCAACACGGCGTACAGGTAGTGAATGGCGGTCCTTGGAATGAGCTGGCAACGATGCTATAACACATAAGATCCCACTTTTTAATATGGCTGCTTCTAGGCGTCAAAAACACTTAGAGGCAGCATTTTTTTGATTTGATCATGAGATACTTATTACTCGGATTAGCCACAGTTTTGTGCCTGACCGATGCTACTGCACAACATTATAATACTTGGTTGAGAACCACTTTGCAAGTACCTATTAATGATAAATGGGAGACTAGCGGAGAGATACAAGGCAGAAGACAGAACAGCTTCGCTCATACCAATCCGCTAAGTGAGCACTTATTGTACTCTTACCGTCATTGGGTAAACTATGAGCATAGCGAATCGATACGTTTTAGCATTTCTCCATTTGCATATTACAGATCGTACAAAGCTATTATAGACGAGAGCGATAGAATGTTAAAACCAACAACTGAATACCGCTTTACAGTAGCTATGGCTATGCAACATTCTTTGTACAAAACGCTATACGTAACAGACCGTACAGCATTAGCATACAGAATGTTTGAAGACAGGGAGAACCTTGCCCGACTAAGAAACAGACTAGGGTTAAGGTATGACCTAAAAAGTCATTGGTCGTTCGATCTATATCATGAGCTATTCCTGAATGCTAATAGCTTACCCCATAGCTACTTCGACCACGAACGCTTGGGCATGTTCGCAGCCTATAAGTTCAGCAATCACTTCAGCATGCAAGTAGGCTATATACACATTACACGCATGCACGAGGCTATGGAAGAGCTAAGAGAAGAGAGCAACATTGTAATGAACCTATCATACTGTTTAGAGAAGCACCACCATAAGACACCCATTAAAGATTAACTAAACACAAAAAAACCAAAAAACTAAATGTTAGAATTATTGAGACAACCGTGGCCATGGTATGTGGCAGGTATCATAGTGGGGCTTACTGTGCCTGCACTATTGATACTGGGCAATAAACACTTTGGTATATCTGCAAACCTAAGACATGCGTGTGCTGCATGTGTCCCTGCAAATATCCCATTCTTCAAATACAACTGGAAGAAAGAATTATGGAATGTATTCTTTGTAGTAGGTATTATAGGTGGAGGCATCATCTCTACTGCATTACTACAAAACACAGCTGACGTAGTAGTGCACCCGGAGCTTGCAACCGAGCTGGCAGGCTATGGCATTAACGATTTCAGTAGCCTTGTACCTACAGAGCTTTTTGCTTTTGAGCATTTGTTATCGCTTAGAGGTTTTATCATGATCATAGTAGGTGGTTTTGTAGTAGGCTTTGGCTCAAGGTATGCGGGCGGATGCACATCAGGACATTCCATCATGGGCTTATCAAACCTACAAGTACCATCACTTATAGCTACTGTAGCTTTTATGGTGGGTGGTATCATCATGGCAAATTTCTTATTGCCTGTAATTCTTAATCTATAATCAGAAAAAAGGAACAGACACAATGAATAACGATACAACACAACTAAAGAGTTCAACAGAAGAACAGGACCTTAAAATAAGGTCGCTAGATACTATGTGTGTCAATGAATCTCACCTTACACATAAATGGTATCACAATATCAAGTACCTGATAGTGGGTATGCTATTCGGTATAACCTTTGTAAAGGCAGAGATCGTTTCTTGGTTTCGTATACAAGAGATGTTTCGCTTTCAGAGCTTCCACATGTATGGGGTAATAGGTACTGCGGTAGTAGTAGGTGCCATATCTGTTTGGCTGATCAAGAAGTTCAATATAAAAACGATATACGGAGAGCACATTGAATTCCACCCTAAGAAATTCAATAAAGGACAGATATACGGTGGACTGATATTTGGGCTGGGCTGGGCAATGACGGGTGCATGCCCGGGGCCACTATTTGCACAGGTAGGCACAGGGGCATTTGTAATACTACTGAGCATACTTAGCGCAATAGCCGGTACTTGGGTATATGGCAAGCTTAGGGACAAACTTCCACATTAATGACACCTGTTCATACTAATGGTAAAAGCCACCTTTTTAAGGGTGGCTTTTGTTGTGAAACAAGATAAGAGCTATTCGTCTACATGATAGATCACCTCGTGTGCCTCCCAAGACATCGGCACTTCAAGTTTATCTACCAAACGATCCAATACCACTTGTGGTACTATATGCTCTCGATTTTTATTTTGCCCTGTCAGTTGCTTATACGGCACTTCTATGTATACTATGGTCACATACGCCTTATAGGTAATGAATAGGTCTACCATTTGGCTGCGCATTGTAGCTGTTATGTTTGTTGCGTTCCATACAAAGTCTTTTTTACTCCTTAGAAACGTTCTTGCCAATTCCTTAGCATGCTGTATAACCCTACCATTACCACGCTTATCCGTTGGTTCAACCTTTAGTTCGCGTCTTATGTCATCCAAGCTGATAACATCCAGTTCTTTATAATTGCGCAAGACATAAGTATCCTTACCCGCACCCGGAAGTCCTGACATCATAAACACACGCGAACCATATTCTTCATATGGGATATGGCCTATATACCCATCCTCTTTATTAAAGAATTCAAACTTAGCACCGGCTGTATCAAAACGTCTGGTATTACCCCAGCATTCGTTCTCCTTGCACAACATAGAGAACAGCTCTATTCTGTACAACAAGTCATCTTTATCTGCACAGATACGTCCAAGCGCATCAGCCGTAGCGAGCATTGCCAGCATACGCGTATCCAAGACCATACTCGCTTCTACCACAGACCTTGTTGGCGTAGATTTTTCTATTGCCCACAGAGGCAACCCATGATACCTTACGAGATTGACAATATGCTCCCGTATACGAAATGGTGCATCGTAATACTTGTATAGCAAACGCCTTGCAGTCATGGCGCCTTTACGCGCATGCCCTTTTGAGGTAATGCTGCCATCTTCTTCCAATACAGTTGTAGATCGCTTTTCCACATCATGCAGTAAGGCTGCAGCCCATAGCAATGCTCTATCTTGCTCTGTCAATGACCCAAACTCCTCCAACTCCTCTAAGCTGTTCAATACCATTTCCGTATGTATGGCCACATCGCCTTCAGCATGATGTACCTTATCTTGTGGCACGCCATGCATATCTGCAACCCAATCAAACTGATGCTTAAGGTTTTCCCAACGCTTATTCTTTGTCAATACCCACATGTTACCCTCCTTTGGTTTTAAGTACTGCACGTTTCCAATTATTGGTCCAGTGCTCATTAGTTTTTACATGCCCTTCTCTCACCCACTTGAACACGTTATGTTCAAATGCGTCTACGGAAAACACATCAGCATTTCTTGTCACTAAACCTTCTATTGTACAATTAGCGTTATCTGCAACATCAAAGGGTTGCAATGATCCGCTGTCTTTTGTCATTGCTAACACCCTCTGTTCAAATTGTTTCTTATCAGTAGGTGTAGTTTCTATTGACAGCTCAGGTACAGTTGGCAAGTCTATCATGGCAGCGTAGAACTTCACTTCTTCCCAACTCAACCATCGCGTCCCTTCTCTTATAGCAAATACATGATAGTAACTATCAAGTGCTTTATACTCTATTGAATGAACAGCATAAAGGTTCTCAAGGAAGATCTCTAAGTTGCCTAGGTCATTCTTTACCATTTGCCAAAACATCCTTAGATCGGCTGTCCACGGAGATACTGTAGGGGCTGCATGGCTTCTTGCAAATACACCCCATTTATTCAAACAGTTATTCTCTCCATCAAGCTTTTCTGTATGTACTAGCTCTTTTATGTTTTGTATATCGCTCCAATAATCACTATTTACCCTATCATCATTAGTAGCCCCTAATGAAAATGGATAGTGATACGTGCGACTATATTTTGCTGATAGCATAAAATAGTCTTTAATTGATACAGGTCTATTCTAATAAGACCTTTGAAAATTATGAAATAGTGTCGCAATAGATACACTAGAGGTATCCATCAAGATGAGATTAAATATTATGCGACTACATGACTATTCTATTTACAATGTTTACAACAGCACAAATATATAAATTTCAAATAAATCACTCATACTCTTTTATATTGGCCATAAGTTCTACACACATAAGGGTCGCTTTTTTACTAAGCTAATATCCTAATACATCGCTCTACCTGTCATAATACAGACTAACAATTATCACTCCACATACTTTTATACTTTTGCCATTGGTAGTCGACTCTATATCCGCCAATGCATAAATAGTAACATGAATAGAAAACAGACGAAAACAATAGTCAGAATAACACTTATCGCCGCAACTATAATATCCTTATTTTTCGTTCCATGGATATTGGTAAAGGCTTGGACGCTACCACTGCCCAATACAGTTCAAGAACAGTTGACTGAAGCTATTGATCATAAGTTTGATGGTATTATTGTATTTGTAGATGAGGCGGGGAAACCTCCATCATTTTATGCAGCAGGCTGGCATGATAAGAAAAACAAAATACCCGCCAACCCTAAAGCCTTATTTAAGATAGCCAGCATCAGCAAACTATATACAGCTGTTGCCATTACTAAGCTGGTGCATAAAGGACGTTTATCATTAGACAAATCACTAGCAGAATATCTCCCTTACCTTAATGGCAGAATTGAGCATGCAGAAAACATCACTTTAAGAATGATGATACAGCACCGTAGCGGCATACCCAACTTTACATCTACGCACAACTACTGGGCACACCCTAAAGAAAACAATACTGAAAGGCTTCAGTTAGTTCTTGATAAACCAGCCAGTTTCCCGCCCAATGAAGGTTTTGAATATAGTAACACCAACTACCTCTTATTATCTGAGATAATGGATAGAGTATTAGGCTATGATCATTTTCAATTCATACAGGAAGAAATACTAGATAGGCTTCATTTGAAAAACACTTACCGATCAATAAGCGACGTGGATATTGATGATGTAATGAGTGGATATCATGTAGGCTATCCATCAGACCTTAAAACCGACAAACAAGGAATGCTGGCGACAGCACAAGATGTAAGTATATTCATAAGGGCTTTGAATGACGGAACGTTGTGGGATGACGGAGAGCAATCCACCTATTCATCTCTATATAGATACGGCCATACAGGGTTGATTCCCGGGTATCAGAGTATCGCTAAATATCACAAAGACATAGATGCGGTTATTATACAGTTTACCACGCCAACCAATTTTGAAGGGTACAATTGGAATCTCTCAGAAATCATCTATAATAGAGTTGTAAAAATAGTGGGCAAGCAAAAGAAGAACTAGAAACACTTAACCATAAAAACACCTCCAATTCAACTAAAAATGGCATCAGCTTTTTGGACACTAGAAGACGGGCGTGGCTTTGCAAGACAGTGGTCGGGCATGGCATATATGCTAGAGCTAATTACAGATGAGCTTAGAATAATTGATGAGAACAAAGAGTTTTATACCTATTTGGAGAAAATAGTTTTCAGAGAACATTTAGGAGATATTTACAATGGATATGGTGGTTTTATTCGAGGCAGTGAAAACATTATGCTCGACATAGACTTACGAACATTCGCACCTAAAAACAGAGAATTGTTTTGGGAGGCTGCTCAAAGAGCGCTAACTAGATTAAGAACAGACAATAGTATTGATGAGGAAGATGGGCGTATCTATTTACTGACAACCTTATTAGATATGCACAAAAGGATAAAGAAAGGCGAAGACCCTATACTGCTGAACGACCTTAGAATAGTAGAGCCCGCCCCTAATTTAAAGCTAGGCCCGGGGTGGGACGAAGGAAACTAATAAAACATAAGTAGACCAAATTGTAGCATTTATTTTAAAATCCATTAACTATAATTAGCATAATGCACGAAGAGGATTTTATGCAAATTTATGACTCCTACCTATCATTAAAACCCGATATAATAGACAGGTCAAAATTATTACCATATAGCAAAACCAACATAAAGTAGACATGAAATACCATTTTGGAGATCTATTAGACCGATCCGCTGACTACTGGACAATTGTTCCTAATCAAGAACGATATGCCTATAACCTAAACCTTGACATCAACGATAAAGACGAAGTAAAAATCCTAACGATTAGTAAGTATGACGATAAATGGGAACAAGTTTTCGACTGTACTAATCTGAAAGAACTTACACTACATGACCCTAGCAAAGAACAGGTTCAAGCTATTCGAAAATTGACTCAACTTAAAAGACTTAGAGTAACATTCTTTCGTGCAAAAGATATAAGTTTCATAGGAGACTTGCTCAATCTAGAAGAACTAGTGCTTGAATATGTATCTGGCTTTTCAGACTTAACACCTTTGTTAAAGCTGAAAAAATTAAAGTCTTTGCATCTTGAGAACCTTCGCAGAGTTACAAATTTTGACGGCCTATCCGGTTTAGAAAGTTTACAGTACCTGTACATCAGCGGAACAGTTGACTGGAATCAACCGATTGAAAACTTTGAGTTCGTAAAAGGGCTTCCCAACCTCGAAGTTTTTTCACTAGGCTTTATAATAAACAAAACAGAATATCCTGCATTACTACCTTTGCTACATTTAAAAAAGCTTAAAAAGATCATGGTTGTACGCGACACTTTCAAATCAAATGAATTTGCCTTTTTGCAAGTTGCGTTTCCAAATGTTAAAGGTTGTGATTGGGACTTATTTTGGGAAGTTGGGGATAGATATACATTTCTTGGCAAAAGAGCAGGATATGTATCTAAACACAGTCCTTTACTAAAAGAGAAGTTTGATAAATTCAAGCAGACCTTTGAGAAACTTAAAGACGAAGCAGCACTACTGATCAATAGCTACACCATCTAATATGAAAGCTTAAATACTGCGAGCACGATTCTAACAAAATAACACTAATACAAAAGCCCCCTTATAAAAGGGGGCTTTTGTATTAGTGAACCGGATTGGATTCGAACCAATAACCACCTGATTCAGAAGCAATATGGGTAGATTTCATAGACATTTTGAATTGAATTATATTACTGTATAAAAACCAAGAATACTCTCTTATCGTTGTTACTTAACTTCAACCTCTAAAAATCTATTTAAGTTAACATTAATAGGGTTAGTAAAATAGTCTATCCATACTTGACTAGTATCAGAC
>CAZPDA010000038.1:0-18220 GCA_964585115.1 uncultured Flavipsychrobacter sp. | reverse complement strand
GCTATACAGAGTGCTTTTAGACTACTCTAAAAAATTAAAATGTCATAAAATTGCGACTAACAGTTAATATCCTACGTTTAAACGGGAATTTTTTCAGATAGAATAATAAAATTGCCTTACAGTATTATATCAAAGTAATCATTAACATAACTTTTATATAAAGTGCTGTGAAATGGCTGGCATTAGCCATCTTATAAGACTACTTTAGTAACATTCCTCATCTCACATCTACAGCCTATGCAAGCTATAACCACAAGAAGCGCAGTCTACATATTGCTCGTATGTCTATCCATTACCGCCTGTACTACTAATAAGAGTGACCTTGAAGTTTCAACTAGGTTTTCTGATGAAGTTGCACTACAACAAAACCTGAACTTTGTATTCAATAAAGACATATACCCTGATAGCTTACTGTACCGTTGGGATAGTACTGAATACTTAAGTATAGAACCTAAAGTAGAGGGTTTATTCAAATGGAACAGCTCTAGTGAACTTGTCTTCTCTCCAGCAAAAGGTTTTTCAGCAGGAGCTGAATATACAGTAACGCTCAACAAAGAAATACTAAGCTATAGCAAAGAGGAGTATACCTTACCAACTACAAAGATCAAATTCCACACACCACCACTAAAGGTGACATCTACAGCTATTAGTTGGACTCTTGGACACAGCACGTCTAACGTAGTAGTACAACTAGATTTGGATTTCAACTATGATGTTTCTGTAAAAGATGCTGCTTCTAAAATAAAGCTGTCTACACGCAAGGGAGATATCATTACCACAACTGTTAATAACGGTAATAGTAAAAGAGTTTCTCTACAGTTCACCCCTGTTAATGAGCTAGACGAAGAAACTCCGTTAGAGATATTTATTGAGAAAGGTATCCCTATTGTATCCGGAGATTATGTTTCTGATAAGGATACAACCATTAAAACAACAATACCTAGCAGATATAATCTAGCAATAACTAGTATTACACCAGAGCATACAGGAGAAGAAGGTGTAATAACGATAAGTACATCTCAGCCAATAAAAGAACAAGGATTAAATAATGTCATTAAACTTAAACCCAATATCAAATTTGACATTACTACAACTGAATCCTCTATTATATTAACAAGTAAAAGCTTCTCTGTAGATCAAACATATACAGTTACCATAGAACCTAGTATTGAAGGACTATTTGGCGGCAAAATGCGAAGTGGCTATACAGAACAGATTACTTTTAAAAAACTATCGCCTTCTATCTCTTTTGCTAATAGCAAAGGACAATATCTATCATCAGCAGGCAGTAAAAATATCGCTATCAATATAGTTAGTGTACCTAAAGTTAAGGTAAGCATCATCAAAGTATATGAAAACAACCTAGAACAGTTTCTTAGAAAGAGTAAGCAATACGCCTATGCATATGATACGGAGAACGAGAATAGCGAATGGTATGACTATTACAACACCCAAAGGCTAGGAGATACTGTATATACTGAAGAGTATGAGGTACAAAAACTACCGAAAGCAAATGCATCAAGTGTTCTAAACTTAAACTTTCAGGACAAAATAAAGAGCTATGATGGAGTCTATGTACTCTCAGTAGTCTCTACAGATCATCAATGGGTACAAGACTCCAAAATACTATCGTTGTCAGACATTGGTTTGATAGTAAAAGAAGAACGTGATAGTGTGTATGTATTTGCTAACTCTATAAGAGAAGCCACCCCTCTATCAGGAGTAGAAATATCTTTTATAAGCACTACCAACCAAGTTCTAAAAACCATAACAACAGACAATAATGGTCTGGCCCTATTGTCAGATATAAAAAAGAACTACCCAGGTTTTAAAGCTGGAATGATAACTGCCAAAAAAGATGGTGAGTTCAGTTTTATATGGTTTGGTAAAAACAGAATTGAAACATCTCGTTTTGATGTAGGTGGGCGCATACCAAATAGTACTGAGCTAAATGCCATGATATATGCTGAAAGAAACCTGTATAGACCCGGAGAAGAGGTACACATCAGTACTATAATAAGAAATGAAAGTTGGCAAGCTCCTGGTGAGATACCTGTTAAACTAACACTTAGGATGCCTAACGGAAAAGAGTTTACTTCATACAGAAAGATACTGAACACTGAAGGCTCATGCGAGGCTAGCTTTAACATTCCCACTACTGCTATTACGGGAACATATACAGCACAGGTATATACTGCTAATGATATATTGTTGAACTCTTACAACATCAGTATAGAAGAGTTTGTACCCGATAGAATAAAATCAACACTAAAGCTTAACAAAGAAGAATTTGACCTATCGGATAGCATTGTAGCAGACTTGCAAGTAGATAATCTATTTGTCACCCCGGCAATAGGTCGCAATTATGATCTAGAGCTGAATATGGATAAAAAAGCTTTAGTGCTTAAACAGTTTCAAGACTATAACTTCTCCATAAAAAACGACTACAATTTCTCTCCACAATTCAAACAAGGGAAAACTGATAATAACGGGCATGCTAAAACTAGCTTTTCATTCGATAGTAAAATGAAAAATATAGGCATGTTGCAGGGCAATGTAATGGCTACAGCATTTGATGAGACAGGCAGACCTGTGCATAGGTACCAGCACCTTACCGTATATACACAAAGTACCTTCTTAGGTATAAAAGACTTTGACAGATATACGAGTACAAATCAGCCAATGCACATGCAACTGATAGCAGTAGACAAAAAGGGAAATATAAAGAATAATATTACCGCTGAGGTTACTATTCTTAAAAAAGAATGGCATACCGTTATACAGCGCAACGGTCACAGATATAAGTACGTATCTAAAAAACAAGAAAAGCAAATAGCTCATAAAACGTTAACTATAAATGGACAAAACAGTACTTATACTTTCGTGCCTGAGATAAGTGGTGAATATGAAATAAGAGTAAACTTAAAGGGCTCTGAAAGTTATGTATCAGAACGGTTCTATGCGTGGGGTTGGAATAGTACTCAATACACATCATTCCAAGTGAATAATGAAGGTAACGTTACCATAAAACCAGGAAAAGAAAAGTACGAAGTAGGCGAAGATATTGACGTTCTATTCACTACACCTTTCGATGGCAGAATGCTGGTAACATTGGAGCGAGACCATGTGATAGAACACAAATATTTAGAAGTAAAGAACAAGTCGGCTAAGTACACCATCAAAGCAGGCAAGGAGCACATACCTAACGTATATGTAACAGCAACACTATTTCGCCCTATGAAAGATAATAGTATCCCTCTTACTGTTGCTCATGGGTTCAAGTCTATTGCTGTAGAACAACAAAGAAATCATATTCCTATAAAAGTAACCGCAGTTGAAAAATCTCGCTCTAGATCTACTCAGAAGGTGACTGTAAAAACACAACCCGGTGCATTAGTAACTATTGCAGCTGTAGATGAAGGTATACTACAAGTAAAGAACTATAAAACACCTAACCCTTACGACTACTTCTATCAAAAAGTGGCACTCATTACAAATACTTACGACATCTATCCATTCTTATTACCTGAGATATCTAAGCGAGCATCTAGCACAGGTGGTGACGGATATAGTGCAACCAATATGCGTGTGAATCCAATGTTTGTAAATAGGGTAAAAAACGTCTCTTTCTGGAGTGGCATTAAAAAAGCAGACAATAACGGACTAGTTACCTACGACCTAAGCATACCTCAGTTTTCAGGAGACATACGCGTGATGGCACTAGCCTATAAAGGGCAAAGCTTTGGTAGTGATGATGTACATATGAAAGTAGCAGACCCTATAGTAATTAGTACTGCGCTGCCACGTTTCCTCAGTCCAAAAGATGAAGTAGTTGTTCCTATTACTCTTAGTAATACCACTAACAAACAAGCTAAGGCTACTGTTAAAATAACCACAACAGGACCTTTAGGAATAGTTGGCAGTAAAACTGAAAAGGTAACTATTGCAGCATATAATGAACAAAGAGCAACATTTAACTTACTAGCAGAAGAAGCTATTGGCGCATGCAAAGTAACTGTTACTGTCAAAGCATTAGATGAGACATTTACCAATGAAACTGAAATAGCTGTAAGACCTCCTGCAAGCTTACAGAAGCGGACAGGGAATGGCGTAGCTAATGCTAGCAGTAAAACTGCTATATCTATTGACAATAGCTTTATACCGTCTACTACAAAAGGTAAGCTAATAGTAAGTCGGTCACCACTAGTGCGTTTTAGTAAGAACTTACAAGAACTTGTACGTTACCCGTATGGATGTGTAGAGCAAACCACATCTACTGCATTTCCGCAACTGTATTATACAGACCTTGTTAAATGTATAACAGACAATACAAAGACAGATGCTAACCCTGCATATAATGTGAGACAAGCCATACTGAAGCTACAGTCTATGCAACTGTCAAATGGCGCATTATCTTACTGGCCAAATCATGGTTATGAAAGTTGGTGGGGTAGTGTGTATGCTACACACTTTTTATTAGAAGCACGTAAAGCAGGCTATCAGGTAAGTCCGAGAACGGTCAAGCGTTTAAAAGACTACATGAAGTTCAAACTGAGAAAGAAGGAAACGTACAAATACTACTACAATAAAACCTTGAGTAAAGAAATTGCAGCAAAGGAAGTAGCCTATTCACTGTATGTATTGGCACTAGACAACGACCCTCAATACTCTACCATGAACTACTACAAAGCACATTTAGATATGCTTAGCCTTGATAGTAAATATATGCTCGCTGCTGCATTTGCAGTATCAGGTCAGCCAGCAAAAGCTCGAGAAGTACTGCCATCTGGTTTTGAAGGAGAAAGAGCCAATAGTAGTTTTGGTGGCAGCTTCTATTCCTACATTAGAGATATGGCATTAGCATTAAATGCCGTTTTGGAGATAAACCCGAATGACCCTCAAGTGAACCAATTAGCGAACCTACTGTCTGAACAGCTAAGAAGCACTAGGCACATAAGTACTCAAGAGAATGTATTCAGCTTACTTGCATTAGGCAAGATCGCACAAAAAGCAAATAAAGCTACAGGTAGTGCAGCTGTAATAGTGGGTGGTAAAAAACTATCTACTACAAACGGGAAAGACATAACTATAGATGTAGCTAAACATTTAGGGAAAGAGGTATCAGTAGAAGTATCAGGAAAAGGAAACTACTACTACTTCTGGGAGACATCAGGTATTACTAAAGATGGCAGCTATCTAGAAGAGGATAAGTTCTTAAAAGTACGCAGGAGCTACTACGATAGAAACGGTAAGCTGATAACCGATAATTCATTTAAGCAAAACCAACTCATTGTAGTTAAAATAGAGCTGGAATCTCAGTATAACGGAAACATAGAGAACATCGTTGTAACAGATATGCTACCCGCAGGTTTTGAGATAGAGAACAAGCGCTTGTCTGACCTACCTCCAATGAAATGGATCAAAAAGAAAAGCAGACCAGAGTATGAAGATATAAGAGATGATAGGATAAATATCTTCACATCGACAAACAGATCTAAGAAGGTATTCTACTATATGGTTCGTGCTGTATCTCCCGGTAAGTATCAGCTAGGACCAGTGCAAGCAGATGCTATGTATAATGGCGCTTATCACTCTTATCATGGGTCTGGCGTTATAACTATCGAATAACTTGGCCAACAAAAGACGAACATATAAGTTGTTGAAGATACTAGGAATAAGTACTGTTTGCTCAGCAGTACTATTCATAGTATTGGATATCTGTTGTCCGTTCAAACCAAATATTGAATATGGCCAGCTAGTATTAGCCAGAGACAGTTCAGTATTACATATATACCTAACAAAGGACGAGCAGTGGCGGATGAAAACTCGCCTTGATGAGATAACGCCAGAGCTAAAAAAAGCGATCTTATACAAAGAGGATAAATACTTTCGTTGGCACCCTGGTATAAACCCAATTGCAATAACAAGAGCAGTATTTAATAATGTAATTAAGCGAAAGCGAACCTCCGGTGCATCTACTATTACTATGCAGGTGGCAAGAATGTTATCTCCTAAGAAGAGGACTTATGTAAATAAGGCTATTGAGATGTTCAGAGCCTTACAACTTGAGGTGCACTATACTAAAGATGAGATACTGCAGATGTACCTAAACCTTGTGCCTTATGGTTCAAACATACAAGGTGTAAAGGCCGCATCTATTTTATATTTCAATAAGATGCCTGACCAGCTATCGCTGGCAGAGATCACTGCACTAAGTATCATACCAAACAGACCTAATTCATTGACCATAGGCAGACACAATAAACATATTGTGCAAGAGCGCAACAAATGGTTAAATCGTTTTCAAGCAAATAATCTTTTCTCAGAAACTGCTATAAAGGATGCACTTAATGAACCACTAACCGCGTATAGACATAGTGCGCCAAAGCGTGTTCCTCAATTGGCATATAGATTAAGCAACCAACAAACTACCAACCCCGAAATAATAACAACAATAGATGCTTCAATACAACAAAAAGCAGAAGATATCATAAGCTCATACAGTAGCGACCTCCAACTGAATAATATACATAATGCTGCTGCTATTATCATCAACAACAACACTAATGAAGCAGTAGCATATATAGGGTCTCCTGATTTTTCTGATGATGAGCATAACGGTCAAGTAGATGGTATTATGGCTGCCCGTTCTCCCGGTAGTACACTTAAGCCTATACTATACAGTGTTTGTATGGACAGAGGGCTAATATCGCCTAAAACCATCATAACAGATGTACCAATAAACTATGATGGGTATGCACCTGAAAACTATGACCTTGAGTTTCGGGGTAAGATCAGTATTGAAGATGCATTGCGATACTCATTGAATATACCTGCTGTTAAATTGCTAGATAAAGTTGGCGTAGCTCAATTTATCAACACACTTGCCTACAATGGCGTATCTACAGTATGGGATAATAAAGATAAGTTAGGACTATCAATGATATTAGGAGGCTGTACTATCAGGCTCGATGAACTATCTGCTATATACTCTTCTTTCGCTAACGAAGGAAAGTACGCTAACATTAAGTACACATCAACTGACACAATAACCAATAGCGACAGACGAGTATGCTCACCAGAGGCTGCATACATGATCACAAATATTTTAAAAGAGCTTCATCGACCGGACCTACCTAATTTGTCTGACAATGCAATAGGAGTACCAAAAATTGCTTGGAAAACAGGAACATCATATGGGCGAAAAGATGCATGGAGTATCGGATACAATAAGGAGTACACGATAGGTGTTTGGGTAGGCAATTTTGATGGAACTGGCGTACCTGAATTAAATGGTGCGGGCTCAGCTACTCCTTTACTATTCAAGCTTTTTAATTCTATTGCTAGCAACACTTCAGAAGAGTGGCTTGATGCACCCAATGGTTTACAAACAAGATATGTGTGCAAACAAAGCGGACTCTTACCAAACAGCTACTGTACCGAACAGGTTGCAGACCTATACATACCAGGCATTACTAACTATACACAGTGCAACCACCTAAAAGAAGCTAAGCTATCAGCCGAAGAAGACTTTAGCTACTGTACCGCATGTTTGCCAGCAAATGGTTATAAGATCAAACAGTACCCTAACATAGAAGGAGACCTTGCTGCTTACTATGATCTCAGTAATATTAGCTATGATAAAGTACCTCCACATAATCCAAAATGTGGAAGGATGTTTGACGGATCAGCTCCAACTATAACATCATTAACTGATAAAAGCACTTATATTATAGTTGACAAAGAGCAGCAAAAGCTTCAACTAAAATGTTCTGCATCTAACGATGTAAAGAAAGTATACTGGTATATCAATGACAAGTATTATACTACTACTAATGTAGGTGAAGATGCTTTTTTCATACCTGAAACCAGTGCTATAAAAATATCATGCGCAGACGATAAGGGAAGGAATGTTGACATCAACATTAAGATACAGTTTATCTAATCTTTATGACAACACTGAGCCTTAACTTCACTTTGCTCCATAGTGACTTTCGGGCTAACGTACGGGATACCAAGGTTCATCCCCCTTAATACAAACAAACAGCCAAAGAATAACATTACAGCAGGCACGAAACGTCTCATGCCTGCCATGGATAAAAATTTTGCTTTGTCTTTTATCACCGTTAATGTTATAAGCATAGGCATAGTTCCCAGTCCAAATACATACATCATAGATGCTGCCATAGCGGCACTATTAGTACCCATTACAGAAGCAGATAACGCCATGTATACCAATCCGCATGGCAATAAACCGTTTAGCATACCTGTAATGAACAAAGAACCAATACTAGGCTTCGCTATGAATCTGCTCAGGTTCTTTTTTACAAAGTCTGTCCATGGTAGCTTTATGCTGTATTTGTGTGCAGGGAAAAATGAGGCTAACCCAGCCACTAATAACAATACACCCAATCCTATAGAAATGTATTGTTGTACCTGTGGCTGAAAAATAGATTTAAATGAGAAAAGGAGTACTCCTAGCAACGCATATATACTAATACGGCCAAAGTGATATAGTAAAATCCCTAACCACTTCTTATAGCCATTATATACCTGAAACGGCATCACCCATATAATAGGACCGCACATGCCTGCACAATGCAAGCTACCTGTGACCCCCATTAAGAATGCTACTGTTATCGTAATGCTACCCATTAGTATAGTGTTATATCAGACTCTTGATAATAGTTCTTATCATTCACTTTCCAGTTCACCTTTACCTTATACCTTGTGTTTATAAGGTCTTCTCTTGCCACTACCAAACTACCATCTTTGATGTCAATATCTATCTTCTTATCCCACAGTTGGTTTATCGGCGAATAAAAATGCACACTGCCTTTTATATTCTGCTGAGCATGCTCTTTAGGAAATTCGATCATCAGCGCAGACTCATCTGCATGTATACTCAAAGGGCTTGAAAGTGTTGACTGATTTTTACTAGCGTCGATCACGTCCTGGTAAGCTAGCTCTTGCTCATAATAATTGTCTGACACGAGATCTACATTCTGTTTTGAGCTAGCAATAACCAATGTCAGTATTAGTGCTACAAAACCACTGTATAGTAATACTATCTTCAGCCCCCAATTAACTTTTAATGCACTCATAGCTTTATTGTTTTTACTCTTCTACAAATGGTCCGAGGAAGTTTGTCTTGATCGTTTTTATCTTTTCTCCATCCTCGTAAACCCCAATTCTTATCTGCGTATTGTGCTCTTTAATATCATTCTTATCTATGTAGATGAACAAGTTTCCTGATACCGCTTCTTCTTTAGGTAAGACCATTTCGGTTGTAGTCAAGTATTTGATCTCACCATCAAAATTCTCAGGCTTCAATACTACTTTCTTATCCTTGAAGGTCTTGTTCACAAACTTATAATTATACAAGTTATTCAATCTTCCATCCGGCATCTCTTGGAAAAGCTGACCCGAAGTACGATACAGTGTTAGATCTACATCAGTACGGCTAGCTAATAAGAATACTAGCACACCTAGCAATACTACCATCACGGCAGAGTATGCCTTCATACGCCATGTAAAGCGTGTAGGTTTCTTCTCTGACACATTACTTTCAGACGCATAACGTATCAACCCTCTTTCTAGCCCTACTGCATCCATCATATGGTTACAGGCATCAATACACGCTGTACAGTTCACACACTCTAGCTGTGTACCATTTCTTATGTCAATACCCGTAGGACATACATCTACACATTGATGACAATCAATACAGTCGCCTATGGTTCTTTCTTCTTTCTTTTTGAACTTGCCTCTCGGCTCCCCTCTTACATGATCGTAAGTAACTATTATTGAGTCTTTATCTAATAATACTCCCTGCATTCTACCGTATGGGCATACAACAGTACCTACCTGCTCACGAAACCAAGAATATACAAAGAAGAATATGGTCGTAAAGATCAGTATCGCAATAAAGCCTCCTATATTCTGGCTTATAGGCTCTGAAATAATATTGCGTAGTTCATCAATGCCTATCAGATAAGCTAGGAAGGTATTTGCGATCACAAAACTTACTGCCCAGAAGGCCACCCACTTCAGGGTCTTCTTAAAGATCTTATCCGTGTTCCATTTCTGTCTTGATAGCATCTGCTGCTCCTTAGCCGTACCTTCTATCAAGTACTCTATCTTGCGGAATACCATCTCCATAAAGATGGTCTGTGGACACATCCAACCGCAGAATACGCGACCAAATACCACCGTGAACAGAGCTATAAATACCACAAATACGATCATACCCAGTCCGAAGAGGAAAAAATCCTGCGGCCAGAATATCTGCCCAAATAGAATGAACTTACGATCTATAACATTCAACATGAATAGAGGGTGTCCGTTCACTTTTATCATAGGTAGTGAGAAAAACACTATCAGATAAAACACACTCAATAATGTACGGGCGTTATAGAACCAACCTTTTGGCTTCTTAGGGAACACCCATAACCTTTTCCCTTGCTTATCTACTGTTGCAACCTTATCTCTAAAGTTTGCATCTTGAACACCACTCATCTTCTATAGATTTTATTCTGTTGCTTGAGTATCGTCAGCTCCTGTACTATCGGCTCCTGTAGTCTCTGCTTCTATATACAATGTCCCTTGTTTGTCTTTAGGATTAGCAGGCGTAGTACCTCTCAAGCTTTTCACATAGCTAGCTAGTTGTGCTATTTGCTTAGGAGAGTATTCGCTCTGCCATGGCTGCATACCATTTGGTCTACCGTACTTAATAGACATGAACACATCCTTGATGCTTCCACCATATATCCAGTAATCATCAGTAAGGTTTGGACCTATCTGTCCACCACCATCAGCCAGGTGACACGCAGCACAACGCTCGCTGTACAACTTCTGACCAGCTGCGATGCCAGATGCATCCAACATTTCTACCGTATTCTCATCTACATTATCCGCAGCTGTAGCCAGGTAGGCAGCTATCTCTTTCTCAGCCTCTTTTACAGAGCGTACGTACTCTTCATGAGAGCTGATACCGCCACCACCGCCATGGTAGTACCACATATATATCACACCCACAACTATAGACAAATAGAAGCCATACTTCCACCATGGTGGCAGGCTGTTATCTAGCTCTTGTATACCATCGTAATCATGATCAAGAAGAATATCTTCTTCCTTCTCAATAGCTACTGCATTGTTGAACTTATCCCAGAATGGTACTTTCTTTACTATCTTCTTAGCTACACCTGCCAATTCCGGCTTAGCACTTATCACGCGCACCATAGTTCTTATCATTAGTAGCAATGCTATAATGATCACCAACTCTAAGGTTATGATGCCCATCAAGGCATAGAACTCTTCTCTAAGTATACCCTGTATATATGGCGACTTAGGTATGGCTACTGCATCAGCAGCATCTTGAGCAATTGCACTATAAGAAAGCCCGCTCGCGATCAGTATAAGTAATGCCTTTACTGCACCAGCCACACCTTTCTTCTCACTACGCTCTTTGCGCATACGCTCTCTATATACTAATGACAATTGACGCAATGTATTTCCAAGTAATAGGATAGCAAATAGCAAGACGATGATCAAACTCACTAAACCAATCAACATCACATTTATCGTCATAAATTGGTCGCCGCTGCCTTGCGCAAAAGCAAGCATAGGCAATGTTGTAAGCAGTAATGCTATTATAGTTTTATGTTTTAATCCTTTGTGCATGACTGACTATTTATAGATTAACGTCGTTATTGTTATTATCATCATTACCAAGTGGTAGATTCTTTATCTCATCGATATAGCTCTTCTTAACCTTTACTGCCCAATAGAACAGTGCAGCGAAAAAACCAAAGAAGATGATCAACGATATCAACGGGTATATGTCTACACCTGTTATTGTTTCTAGATAGTGTCTGAATTTCATGACTTTAGTTTTTAGCTGTTTGTTGTTGAAGTTTAATATCAGTTCCCACACGTTGTAAGTAAGCTATCAATGCTACTATCTCTTTCTTATCACTGATCGTGATGTTATCCTTCTTGAGGTCTGTAGTAATTTCCTGCGCTTGCACCATCATATCTGCTGTTGCTTGTTGGTCGTATCCTTCTTCATAAGGAACACCTAATGTTTGCATTGCTCTGATCTTAGCAGGCATCACATCAAAGTCAATATTATTCTTGAACAACCAAGGATACTTAGGCATGATAGATGCTTTTGATGTAGAGCGAGGATCTAACATGTGGTTGAAGTGCCAGCTGTTAGGATATTTACCACCTATCCGTGCCAAGTCTGGCCCTGTACGCTTACTACCCCATTGGAATGGGTGATCATAAACGAACTCACCTGCTTTAGAATACTCGCCATATCTTTCTACCTCGCTACGGAAAGGACGTATCATTTGGCTATGGCAGGTATAACAACCCTCTCTTACGTATATATCTCTACCCGCAAGCTCTAGTGGAGTATATGGCTTAACGGACTCAATGGTAGGTACATTCTCTTTTACTAAGAATGTCGGTACTATTTCTATAACCCCACCTATTGCTACTACTATCAAGCTATACACCATCATCTGTACCGGACGTCTTTCTATCCAGCGGTGCCAGTGGTGTTTACCATGCTCTACATAAACTTTTGCCAGTGGAGCTGCTTCTGCTGCTTCATCGTTCACAGCTTTACCTCTCTTCACAGTTCTGTATAGGTTTACCACCATTAGAATGGCACCTACTAAGTATAATGTACCACCGATACCACGCATTGCGTAGAATGGTTTCATAGCATTTACAGTTTCCATGAACTGATACTGCAATTGACCTGTAGGAGTGAAATCCTTTAACATAGACCACTGCATGAAACCTGCCCAATACATAGGTACTGCATAGAATACTATACCTAGTGTACCGATCCAAAAGTGCCAGTTAGCCCATTTAGTGGAGTAAAGGTCTGTTTTGAAGATGCGAGGTATCAACCAGTAAAGGATACCAAAGGTTAGGAAACCATTCCATCCCAAAGCACCTACGTGTACGTGTGCAATGGTCCAATCAGTAAAGTGGCTGACAGCATTTACAGATTTGATACTTAACATCGGCCCTTCAAAAGTTGCCATACCATATGCTGTAACTGCAACCACTAAGAATTTCAACACAGGCTCTTCTCTCACCTTATCCCAAGCACCACGTAGTGTAAGTAGACCGTTAAGCATACCACCCCAAGATGGAGCTATCAACATAATAGAGAACACCATACCAAGAGACTGTGCCCAATCCGGCAATGCTGTATATAAAAGGTGGTGAGGACCAGCCCATATATAGATGAATATCAATGCCCAAAAGTGGATGATCGATAGACGATATGAATAAACAGGACGGTTAGCTGCTTTTGGCAAGAAGTAGTACATCAAACCTAAATAAGGTGTCGTAAGGAAGAATGCTACCGCATTGTGTCCATACCACCATTGTACTAATGCATCCTGCACACCAGCATACCAGGAGTAAGACTGAAGCCATGTAAATGGTATCTCCCAAGAGTTTACGATGTGTAGCATTGCTACCGTTACAAACGTTGCAATGTAGAACCATATAGCAACATATAGGTGACGCTCACGACGCTTGATAATAGTACCGAACATGTTGATACCGAATACCACCCAAATGAGTGTTATCAGTATATCTATCGGCCATTCAAGCTCAGCATACTCCTTACCTGTGGTATAACCTGCAAGTAGTGTAACTGCTGCTAAAACAATGATAAGCTGCCAACCCCAAAAGTGGAGCTTGCTAAGCATATCGCTGAACATACGAGCTTTTACCAAACGCTGAAGCGAATAGTATACACCCATAAAAATACCGTTACCTACGAATGCAAATATCACCGCATTGGTGTGTACCGGTCTTACCCTACCGAAAGTAGTTTGTGCTGTATCTAAATTAAGGAATGGGAATACCAGCTGAAATGCTGCAAGCAGCCCGGCCAACATACCTACTATTCCCCAAAACATGGTTGCGTATGCAAACCATTTTACGATCTTATTATCGTAATAGAATTTGTCCATCTGAACTGATGCACCAGCACCTTTTTCCATTGATTGTGAAGTGGCGTTCATCTATTAAGGGATTTACAATTGATTGTTGTTATTAGAAGATTTAGATATTTCGTCGTCGTAAAGCATTCTCATTGCTGAGCCTTGCTGGTCTTCAAATTGGTTGCTCTTTACACTCCAGATAAAGGCTGCCAAGAAGAATAAGGCAACGACGATACTGGCTATAACTAGAACGAATAATACACTCATAATGTGACTCTTACTTAGTATATCAAAAGTAGAATGTTGCACATCTATGGCATATGACCTTCCTCAAGGCAAAACATGATTGTTGTCATGTTTTTGTCAGGTTGTTATTTCAATGAATATTTTCTAGCTAAAAATGAGCTTAATCCGGTAGTAATTAACACAATAGTAATAGTGCTTGCAGGCATTAGCACGGCTGCTATTAGCGGGTTCATCTTACCCTGCATAGATATGGTTAGCCCGATAATATTGTAGATAATAGAAATTGCAAAAGTGATGTTGATGATAAGCTTGCCTGACTTGGCTAGCTTTAATAAAGAAGGTAGCTTTTTAAATCGCTTAGCATCCAAAATAGCATCGCAAGATGGCGTGAAATTATTAATATCAGAGGTAAGCGTGATACCTACATTGCTCTGCTGCAATGCACCTGCATCATTCAACCCATCACCCAACATTATTACTTTCTTCCCTTGCTCTTGCAGCTCTTCTATATAGTTAAGCTTGTCTATAGGTTTCTGCTCAAACCTCATTACTCCGTTGCCAAAAAGCGGCTGAAACAACTCTTTTTGCTTATCATTATCGCCTGATAATAATGAGAGGTCATAGCTTTTCTTTAAGCTATCCATCACTTTGCCTATTTCCTCTCTTAACACAGGCTCTATATCTAGCCCTAGTACTTTACCGTTGATACTGATGTAGCATGCTGCATTATGATGAATGTCTCCAATGTTCACAAATGCTCTAGACCCTACATTTACCTCAGTAGCTCCAACCCGCCCGTATAACCCTTGACCTGTATACTCTGCCCAACCGTCTACTTTAGAGACAGGTTGCTCCCCTAAAAGCTTTGCGATAGCTTTACTATAAGGGTGACTACTTGATGATACAACAGAATAGATCGCACTAATTTCCCAATTGGTAAGCTCAGGCCCTACAAGGTCATACTTACTATTCCCCTCAGTTAGCGTACCAGTCTTATCAAATACCAGATGATCTATATACCCAACCTGCTCTATTATGAACGCATCTCTAAGAAAGAGGCCGTTATTACTTAATATCCTCAGCAGGTTACCATGAGTAAAGGTTACAGCTAACAATAAGGCACACGGACAAGCAATGATCAACATAGCTGTTACCGATGGCATTATTCTACTGCTATCTACTACAGCCCAATATATCGCAGTAACACTCACCAACACCAATAGTACTACTGTAAAGTATTTACTAAGTGTATGGATAACGCTTGTGGTCCTATTTTGCTCTACTTTATCCTTGGCAAAAGTATTATGATTCCAAAGAGATGTTAGGTAGCTACCTGCTACAGGCTTCACGATCTGTATGGTCAGCTTTTCTCCCATCTGTCTGCCACCTGCATATACCGTTTCGCCTACATTTACTACTACAGGCTCACTCTCCCCTGTTACAAAACTATAATCGATCCTAGCTCTCCCTTTCACTACTATTGCATCTGCAGGTATCACCTCTTCGTTATGTAGCTCTACCACATCTTTCTCTTTGAGGTCTTGCAGATGTTTACTTTCAATACCGTTCTCAGTAACTACATTAACAGCTATTGGGAAGTAAGACTTATAATCTCTATGAAATGAAATAGACTGATAGGTCTTATCCTGCACCACACGACCTACTAACATAAAGAACACAATACCGCTAAGACTATCTAAATAGCCTGCACCTGTGCCGGTACTGATCTCATATATACTCCTACCAAACATTATGATCAATGCCAAAGCAATAGGAGCATCAATATTCAGCATCTTCTGCTTAATACCTGCCCATGCATTGGTAAAGAATTCTGATGCACTATAAAAGAATACTGGTATGACGAGCACAAAGTTCAATATGCGGAAAAGGTTAGCATAGTTCTGCTCAATAACAGATCCTACTGACAAATACTCCGGGAAGCTAAGCATCATGATATTACCAAAGCAAAAACCTGCAACACCGAGCTTATAGATACGTTTCTTATTTGTGCCCCCTTTCTTTTTTTGCTCCGACTCGTCAAGGCTTATATATGGTTCATAGCCAAGTGTGGTCAGCAACTCAACTATACTCCTTAGCCCTATCTCTTCCTTTCTAAAATGGATAGTTACTTCCTTCTTGGTAAAGTTCAGCCTACTTTCTGTAATTGAGGGGTTTACCTTATGCATATGCTCCAGCAACCACATACAAGAGCTACAGTGCACACCAGGAATATAAAAGGTAACAATGGTATTATTACCATCTGTAAAAGTATACAGCTTCTTTGCTATCTCTTCATTATCAAGGTAAGCATACTTATCATTTCTAACCGCTTTCACTTGAGTAAGACCAGGATGGTCTTGTAATTTGTAATAATCGCAAAGACCATTCTCATTAATGATCTCATAGACCAGCTTACAACCATCACAGCAAAAAAGTTTATTCTCGATCTTTATAGTAGAGTTCTTGCACTCTGTACCGCAATGATAACAATGCGTATCAGATGCAACATCTCTCTCAATGATCACTGTACTTTTTTGTTCGGTAGCACTAGGCATTAATGGTCTTTTGTGCGTTCAAAACTTTTGGCACTAAAGCAGACTCTTCTAAATAGAAAAGCTCTGTAAGTATCGTATCTATTAAAGTCACCTCATTTCTTAGAACTTTATACTCCTCAGGGTATTTAGTAGATGAATACAAAGGCGCTGCAACCATCTGCAACCTGAACAGTAATTCTTTTATCTTCTTGTGAGAATTCTTTAGCTCAGACATATGTATCTCATGCTTAACACCACAATTACCTGAACAGTTAGCACAGTCATGCCCTTCATCAACCTTATGTTCCAGATCGTCAATATAAGGCAGTAATACATTGAGCCTAAATCTTATTAAGCTCTTTATTTCTGTTAGCATTTTAGTAGACATACTAACATAAAGTGAAGTATCACTATGCTGTCCATTATCACCCAACCTGGTTGCATAGTTATAAGCATTATCGCACAAGTTGCTTAACACATTATAATAGTCATTCTCAAGCTTCTTAACTAGATCTGCCAGATCTGCATTAACATATTGGTTGTATAGAGTACTTGCCATGGTACAAAACTTTTTACGAAAGTACCGGCATCTAATACCCTAAAAAATGACTGTTGATTGTCTAAAACATGACTTTTGTCATGTTTATAAAATGAAATGTAGAATTAATCGTACAAATTGGCTGCTCTAACCAACTTATCCATGTCCAATATCTTGATCTTCTTACCTACAAACTCCACTATCTTATCATGCTTAAGCTCTGATAATAAACGAATAGCTGTTTCTGTAGCTGTACCAACCAAGTTTGCTATATCCTCTCTTGATAAAACAACATTAAGCGTTGCCTCATCAGCTTCAAAACCATAGGTTTCTTTTAAGAACAACAAGCCCTCTGCCATACGTTCGCGAACAGGACGCTGGGCAAAATCAGTTATAGTTTGTTCCGCCTTTTTAAGCTCTGAGGATAAGAGCTTAATGATCTCCATTGAGAGACCTGGATTATTTTTTAAAACAGAAAAGAATGTATCTCTTGGTACAAAACAAATATTAGTATCATCTATTGCAGTAGCCCCGGCGTTATACCTTTCTGAGCTTAGTAGAGAGCGATAGCCAAGCACATCACCACCTTTGGCCATACGCACTATCTGTTCTTTACCATCATGACCGGTATATGTAACCTTCACTTTCCCTTCATTCACACAGAATATACCAAGAGGTTTACTTCCCTCATGAAATATAGCTTGTCCTTTCTTGAATGACATACAAGACTTATTATCGCTAAAAGCTGCAAGTTCTTCAAGCTCAAGGTGGCAAAAAATGGATTTGTGTCGCGAACCACAAGTTTCACACTCTTGGTGAAATATTTGTTTACTTTTTTTTGTAGACACGGGGTACTACTTTTATTTTAACAGCTAAATTAGCAAAACTATTGTAGTATTTATCTATTATGATATATATAC
>CAZPDA010000037.1:0-18481 GCA_964585115.1 uncultured Flavipsychrobacter sp. | reverse complement strand
GAATGTCTTACCCTACCAGTGTATTGATGGCTGAGAACTTTCAAAGCCCATCTCCACTACCGGGATATTTGAAGGTAGAGCAAATAGAGCTTTACTTACGCTTCTTCGGCGATGGTCATTACAAGAAAGAGACCTTTGTCGACTATCAAAAGAACTTTACTCCTCAGTGGAAATAAGCTGAGCTTACTACTTTTCTATAATGTGCCTCATGTCTGACTTGTAGAACTTACAGATGGATGTGAGGCCGCATTTTTCACACTTAGGTCTGCGCGCCAAGCAAGTATACCTCCCGTGTAATATCAGCCAATGATGTGCTTTGTGCACTAGCTCCTCAGGTATATTGGCTATCAACTGTTTTTCAGCCTGCAATACATTCTTAGCATTGGTCGTCAGTCCTATACGTGCCGACACCCTGAACACGTGTGTGTCTACAGCCATATTGGGTTGGTTGAAGATGACAGAGGTAATGACATTCGCTGTCTTTCTACCCACCCCCGGTAGCTTCACTAGTTCATCCACTGTTGAGGGTACTTCACTCTTAAAGTCATCCACCAGCATCTTTGCCATGCCTATCAGGTGCTTGGTCTTATTGTTGGCAAAGGTCACACTACGAATAAAAGGTTCTACATCTTCAAACTCTGCCACAGCCAATAGCTCAGGCGTAGGAAACTGTTTGAACAATGCAGGCGTTACCATATTCACACGTTTATCCGTACACTGTGCTGATAAGATAACGGCTATCAACAACTCATAAGGATTGCCATAGTGCAGTTCTGTTTCTGCCTCAGGCATATTCTTCTGAAAATAGTCTATGATGTATTCGTAACGCTCTTTCTTGGTCATAACTAAAAAACTAAACCCATTATTTCGTTCACAAAATAACGGGTTAGTATATAAAATCACACCTTAAATTATTGTTCGGCTTTCTTAAGCTCCATATACAAGACGGGTATGCTCATTTTAAAAGCTCCGTTCGCTGCGATAACAGATTCTATCTTTTTAGTTAGTTCTTTAAAGAAGGTCTCTCGATGCTGCTCTGCAATTAGGCTTTCCCAATGCGCTCTGAACCCTATTCTAATAATACCATGATCGAACAAGGCATCTGCACTTGCAAACCTCATAAATGACGGATCTTCTAGTATTACTGATGGGATAAGGCCTGCATCTTTGAACTCTTCCATTATCTCTTGTTTTGTACCTCTATCATTTACTGCTCTTTCTATAGAGCTATATGCTTCCTCCAGTCCCAACTCATTACTCACACTGAGCATTAGGCTATATAGTTCATCAAACGTACCTATAGTATTAGTAGTAATACATAGGCTGCCATCACCTTTCAGCACTCGCCTTATTTCTGCATATACCTGCTGCTTATGTTCAAAATTGTTTATCCCTAAGTTAGAAGTCACCAGATCTACCGTATTGCTATCAATATCTATTTTAGTAGCACTTTGTTGTAGTATCTTGATGTTATTAATACCAAGTACGTTTATCTTTTCTTTTGCTCTACTTATTGCTGCATCCCATACATCCACCCCATAGATAACCGCATCCGCTCCAAACCTCTGGCTTAACTCTACTAATGGAAAACCTGTACCAAAACCTATATCCAACACACAAGCTCCTTTTTTCATTGGTATGTTCTCCAACAATATTTTTCCAAAAGGTGCCGACCATAGTGGTAGCTCATCATATATGTTCACCACTTCTTTGGTCTGCCAGTTAAGTAGGTCTTTCACTTGGTATTTATTTACAGTAAATTATTCTTCGTCAGGCTCAAAGTCCAGCACTGCTGAGTTCATGCAGAAACGTTTACCTGTTGGTGGTGGTCCATCATCAAATATGTGCCCTAAGTGAGAGTCGCACCTACCACAGGTCACCTCTGTACGCACCATTCCGTGCGAGCGGTCTTCCGTATAGTTCACACTATTGGGTCTTATAGACTCAAAGAAACTAGGCCAACCGCAACTGCTGGCAAACTTAGCATCCGAGCGGAACAACGGGTTACCACATACTGCACAGTAATACATGCCTTTTGTATCGGTCTTATAATATTCACCTGTGAAGGCCCATTCTGTACCTTGCTCACGAGCTATATTGTACACCTCTTTAGGCAGTATCTTCTTCCATTCTGCATCGCTTACATCCAAGTGAGTAGTATCCGTTCTAGAGTAATACGGATTGTCTTTATGCTTATTATTCATATCCTTTTTATTCTGTGCACTACTGCATTGTGCGAAACCCAGCACACATACGGCAGATAATATCATAGTCCAGTATCTCATAACAATTTACGTTTTTTCGCGACTAAGTATATAAACGAACTATTAAGTCTATTGGTTTTGCCTATCGTTGTTAAACCTTTGTAAACGCAACCGAACATGACCAATATCATAGGTATAGACGTAAGAACAACCCTAACTTTACAGCATTGACTATGGAACCAAAATATGTATCAGCCGAAGAAGCTGTAAAACTAGTAGAATCAGGCAATAGAGTATTTATACACGGTAGTGCAGCCACACCTGTACACCTTGCAAATAAGCTGCTGGACAGAGGCGGAGAGATAAGCGGTGTAGAGCTGGTAGCCATCAGTACGTTTGGCAAGCTGGATTGGGACAGACCTGAGGTCCATAAAAGTTTTTATCTGAACTCACTATTCGTATCTGCAAATGTACGCGGATGGGTCAACAGTCCTTATGGCGATTATATTCCCGTTTTCCTTAGTGAGATACCTACACTATTCAAAGAGAATATTTTACCGCTGGATGTAGCTATTATACAAGTATCTCCCCCTGATAAGCATGGGTATTGTACGCTAGGCACATCAATAGATGCTGCATGGACGGCAGTGCGCATGGCTAAGAAAGTGATAGCACAGGTGAACCCACGTATGCCGCGCACTCATGGCGATGGACATATACATATATCAGACTTTGCCGCAATGGTGTGGGAAGAGGCAGAACTGCCTGAGGTAGACTACGGTTGCAAAGTAGATGAAGCTTCTTTGAAAATAGGACAGCATGTAGCAGAACTGATAGAAGATGGCTCTACCTTGCAAATGGGCATTGGCTGCATACCCGATGCAGTACTGAAATCATTGACTAACCATAAAGGTTTGGGTATACATACCGAGATGTTCTCTGATGGGGTAATACCATTGGTAGAAAAAGGCATCATTACCAACGAGTATAAGAAGATACGCCCGGGTAAGATAGTTACCACCTTTACTATGGGTACACGCAAGGTATACGACTTTGTGGACGACAACCCTAATGTATCATTTATGGATGTGTCTTATGTGAATGATACGGCCATCATTCGTAAGAACCCCAAAGTAGTAGCTATAAATAGTGCCTTAGAGATAGACCTTACAGGGCAGATATGTGCCGACTCTTTAGGTACTTACCAGTTCTCAGGTATTGGCGGGCAGATGGACTTCATGCGCGGGGCATCACTATCTCCGGGGGGTAAGCCTATCATTGCTTTACCATCGGTTACCAGTAAAGGTATTTCCAGGATCACCCCCGAACTGAAACCAGGTGCAGGTGTAGTGACCACTCGCGGCCACGTACATTATGTAGTTACAGAATATGGTGTGGTAAACCTATATGGTAAGAATATGGAGCAGCGTGCTAAGGCACTCATCAGCATAGCACACCCCGACCATAGAGAAGACTTGGAGCGTGCATACTACCAACGTTTTGAAACTATCCGATAAAAAAAAAGGGGCGATGATCGCCCCTTTTTTGTCTTTTATATCACCACCACTTCGTGGAAGTCATCTTTGTTCAGGTACTTTTGAGCCTTGTCCAGCACTTCCTGTGTAGTTATTGATTTATATATATCAATATTCCTTTGGAAACTGTCTTTCTCCAAGCCGTGCAATATCATTGTGCGCCAGCGTTGCAGTATAGAGAATGGACCATCAAGGTCACCCAGTAGATTACCCAATAGATAGTTCTTCACCAACAATAGCTCGTCATCAGCGGCTTTCTCGTTGGTCATCTTATCCATCTCTTTGTATATCTCATCTATAGCCGCTTCTACTACGTCTTTACCTACCTCTGTTTGTATCACCAACAGTCCATCTTTGGTCATCGGTGTCATACCGCTATAGATACCGTAGGTATAGCCCTTATCCTCACGGATGTTGCTCATCAAGCGAGAGCCGAAGTAACCACCGAACAACGTATTCATCACTACTAACGATGGGAAGTCAGGATGCAGACGGTTAGGAAATTGTCTACCTATACGTATCGCACCTTGTACACCATCAGGGTCGTTCTGTATATTCAGCTTTCTGTTAGGAGATACCTCTGCATTGAACAGGTCGTCCGCTACAGATTCACTCTTCAATCCATACTGACCGAATATCTCATTCACCAACTTGGTCTCTTCTTTACCTACCTTGCCCGCCATCAATATCTTGGCTTGATACAGGTTGTAGTACTTATTGTAGAACGCGATGATGTCTTCTCTTGTTATGGCTTCTATCTTGTCTTGTCTGGTATATCTGCCATACGGGTGGTCTTGCCCAAATATTGCTGCATCTATCTGTTGATTGGCTACAAAGTCGCACTGACGTAGGTTCACCAACAAACGCTGTACAGTATTTTTCTTATAAATAGCTATCTCCTCTTCAGGGAATGTTGCATCGGTAAGCAGCTCCAGCATTATCGGCAACAGCTCTTTCAGGTGCTTTGATAGTGCAAAGAGCGATATAGTACTGTAATCATTACCAGCCCTTACTCTTAGCGATGCACCGTAAAACTCCAACGCCTCGTTTATCTCATGCGCTGTTCTTTTAGACGTACCATTCTTTAGCAGCGCCGCTGTGGTATGTGCTATACCATGCTTTTGCTCTTGCCACAGTCCCGCAGGGAAAACCCAATCTATCTCTACCACATCTTGCACACCCGCATTCAGCCAATAAAACGGTATACCATTCGATAATTCTTCCTGATGAATTTCAGGCAATGAGAAATCAAAGGTTATGGCGTCATGTATCGGTGGTGCTGTCTTTCTATCTAATACCATCATGCTTATCTATCTTATTTTGAGTTTTAAAGGTAAAGGAGCTATTAGTCCTTTACAAACAATGAGCGTAGCTCACTTGCGTCTTCTGCTTTCATCTTACCACCCAATATCAAACGCACTTGCCTACGGCGCATTGCGCCTTCGTACATTTTCTTTTCTTCATCTGTTTGCGGCACTATCTGCGGCACCTTACGCGGGCGACTGTTAGGGTCTAAGGCTACGAATGTAAGATATGCCTCATTGGTCAGGTACTTATATTGTGCTGCAAGGTCTTCACCCCACACCTTCAAGTATATCTCCATAGAGGTATTGAAAGCGCGAACTACCTTTGCTTCTATCGTAAGTATGTTACCCAGTTTTATCGGGTTGTTGAAGGATACATTATCTACTGATGCAGTAACTACAGCGCAGTTACAATGTTTCTGTGCAGCTATAGCCGCAGCAATATCCATCCAGTGCATTAGTCTACCCCCCATTAGATTACCAAGTGTGTTGGTATCATTGGGTAGTACCAATTCAGACATCATTACATAACTATCCTGTGGATGCTTTTCTTTCATCTTTCTATAAAATTAAGTGGGGCAAAGTTACGTTAGTTTCTTTGCCCCTTATTATCAATTATTTCCATGTAGTATTAAGCCTTAGCCCTAAAGCCATCCATCGGCCCGGCAGTGGCACTACACCCACTTCTTTATACTGTGTGTCCATCAGGTTATTAGCATCTACATATACTAAGAACTTGCTGAACTGATAACCCACACGCACATCTATCAATGTATAGTCGTTCGCATTGATGCGGTATTGATAACGACCGGTAGCATTCAGCTGCACCTTGTTGAAGAACAATGTCCTCACCGATGCTATTGCCTGATGCCTTAACGCCTCTATAGCATACTTAGATATCTCTGAGGTAGGTGCATCTATCTCAGGATGCAAGTAGGTATAGTTAGCATTCAGGTTGATGCGGTAATTATCAGATAGACCTATTTGCTCACTCAATCTATAGTTTGCTGTAAAGGTGAAACCATTGGTCAGCACCGACTGGAAGTTTTGAGGCTGCCATGGGTCACTGTTGGTAGCACGTACCCAGTCTATAAAGTCGCTCACATCTCTGTAGAAATAAGCCGCTCTGGCAAAGAGTATCTTATTATCATACTGCACACCTGCTTCTGCATATTTAGCCTGCTCTGTCTGTAGTTGTGCATTACCTATGTTGGTTGGTCCTACATAATACAGGTCGGTATACGTTGGTAGACGCTGACCCATAGTTGCGTTGGCAAATAGCCTTACGTTCTTCACCACATTATACCCTACATCCACACCCGGGAAGAATTCCCAATCGTAGTCGCTATTGTAATTGGCATACAGCCCAGCACTGGCATTCAGCTTATCAGAGAAGTAATGTTTGTATTCTGCGAATATGCCCAAGTTGTTACGGTTACGCTTGCCAAGGTTAGTACTGTTTATCTCCGTATTTCTAAACTCAACACCTGCACCTATGGTACCACGCTTCAGGCTGATGGTACTTTGCACCTCACCTGTTATGATATTAGTCTCGTGGATATTGCGGTATACTTCAGGTTTCTGGCGGATGAAGATATAATCATCTTTATTGTATCGGTAGCTGATACGCGGACTGATGGTGATGTTTGAAGATGGTTTATAATTGTACTTAATACTACCCACAGCTGTTTGTACCTGCTCTTCCGACTCCGCATCGGCAGGAGCGGCATAGAAGCTATTAGCACCAAATGAGTTATCGACATAGCCACCCATAGCTTGTATGCTATGCTCGTCGTTCAGTTTTATATCGTTCTGGTAGAACAGGCGGTAAGCATCATAACCTGTGTTGTGACGATAACCGTTGCCCTCATCGTGAGCTAGTGACAATGTATGCGATTGCTTCTTACCTACTATAGATGCTGCGGCTTGCGCCCCCCAACCCATGTAGGTCTTACCTGTAGCGGTATCTTCTTTGAAACTACTACCTGAGTATGCTTGTACAAAGACATCATTGCTTACCGGCTCTTTGGTAACGATGTTGATAGCACCAGCAAGTGCATTCACACCATATGTTCTGGCTGCAGGACCACGCACTACTTCTATATGGTCGATGATGGCTAGCGGTATTGGTAGGTTCATCATGTTGTGCCCTGTCTGCGGGTCAGACATCTTAACACCATTGATCAATACCAATACTTGGTCAAAGGTACTACCATCGATACCGATGTCACTCTGGCTACCCCAAGGGCCACGCTGGCGCAAGTCGATACCGGCTACATAAGCCAATAGTTCGTTCGTTGATTTTACAGGCAATGTTCTGATCTGCTTTTGATCAAGCACCTGTATGTTTCTGTTTTGTCTGCCAAAAGCCTCCTGTATGCGGTTCTCCTGAACCATAATGGAGTCTAATGAATTTGTCGATTGTTGAGCTCTTAGTTGTTGTGAGGCAAGCAGTGCAAATGCTGATGCCGTTAACAATATTTGCTTTTTCATCAGTTAAAAATTTAAGCTGGCAAATATAGACGAGTAATCAAACTTGTCATTACAATACACTAATAATCAATATTGTAACATTTCATCACATAAATATTAGCCAACTACATATTGTCATAATTGCATTACAATCATATAATGTCATAACAAAAGAGCCACCCATTCGGTGGCTCTTAGATATATTCAAGTGTTCTTGATACTATTTACTCAAGTGCATGCTACGCTCTTTGTATAGCGTGCGGAACCATGGATCGCGCAAGTTCTTGATAAAGCGTATCGCCTCACCTGTACTCTTCATTTCAGGCCCAAGCTCTTTGTTCACACGAGGGAACTTGTTGAAGCTGAACACTGGCTCTTTCACAGCATACCCTTCAAGGTTCTTCTCTATCTTGAAGTCTTTAAGCTTAGCCGCACCCAACATCACTTTAGTAGCAATGTTCAGATATGGTACGCCGTATGCTTTAGCTATGAATGGAGTAGTACGGCTTGCACGAGGGTTTGCCTCTATAACGAATACTTTACCATTCTTAATAGCAAACTGTATGTTGATGAGACCTTTTACTTTCAGTTGTAGTGCTATCTTCTTAGTATAGTCTACCATCTCGTCTATCTCTAGCTGACCAAGGTTGAACACAGGAAGTACCGCATGGCTATCACCACTGTGGATACCTGCAGGCTCAATATGCTCCATGATACCCATGATATGCACTTCCTCACCATCACAGATAGCATCTACCTCAGCTTCTTGGCAACGATCTAAGAAGTGATCAATCAATATCTTGTTACCAGGTAGGTGTTTCAGCAGGCTTACAACACTCTTCTCCAACTCCTCATCGTTGATAACGATACGCATACGCTGACCACCCAGTACGTATGACGGACGGACCAATACAGGGTAACCTACTTCTTTTGCTACTTCCATAGCCTCATCAGTAGTATATGCAGTACCATACTTAGGATAAGGTATGCCCATCTCTTTCAGCTGATCGCTAAAGCGACCACGGTCTTCTGCTATATCCATGCTATCGAAAGAAGTACCGATGATCTTGATACCTTTCTCATGCAGACGTTCTGCCATCTTCAAGGCTGTCTGTCCGCCAAGCTGTACGATGACACCTTCAGGCTTTTCATGCTCAATGATCTCCCATACATGTTCCCAGTACACCGGCTCAAAGTATAGCTTATCTGCCATATCAAAGTCGGTAGATACGGTCTCCGGGTTACAGTTGATCATGATAGCTTCATAACCTGCTTCCTTCACTGCTAGCAGACCGTGCGTACAACAGTAGTCGAACTCGATACCCTGACCAATACGGTTAGGTCCTGAACCCAGTACTACTATCTTCTTCTTATCAGACTCTGACTCACTTTCGTTATGTATCAAAGCTCCGTCATTACCTGTAGCTATAGCTTCTTGCTCGAAAGAGCTATAATAGTATGGTGTCTTTGCTTCAAACTCTGCACTACACGTATCCACCATTTTGTAGACACGCTTTATACCATCTTTCTTACGACGATCATACACATCCTCAGCAGAACAGTCTTTCACCAACTCTGCTATCTGCTCATCACTAAAGCCATTATGCTTAGCATCGCGCAATAGCTCTGTAGGCAGGTTGTCAAGATGCTTATACTCTTTTATCTTACGCTCAAGGTTGGTAAGGTCTTGTATCTGATACAGGAACCAACGGTCTATCTGCGTATATTCTCTAAGTGTCTTTATAGATACACCTAGCTCTAATGCTTCTTTTATGCGGAATATTCTATCCCAAGTAGGACGCTTCAAAGACTCCAACAATTCCTCAACACTCAAACGCTTGCGGCTGATAGGACTAAGACCTATAGCATTGTTCTCCAAGCTCTGACAAGCTTTTTGCAGTGCCTCATTGAAGGTTCTACCTATAGCCATCACCTCTCCCACAGACTTCATTTGCAAGCCTAGTGTATCGTCGGCACCTTTGAACTTATCAAAGTTCCAACGTGGTACTTTTACGATCACATAGTCAAGCGCAGGCTCAAAGTATGCTGATGTTGTTTTTGTGATCTGGTTCTCCAGCTCATCCAGCGTATAACCGATAGCCAATTTAGCTGCTATCTTAGCAATAGGATAACCTGTTGCTTTAGAGGCTAGTGCTGATGAACGGCTTACACGTGGGTTGATCTCAATAGCGATCAGCTCTTCGGTCTCAGGGTTAAGTGAGAACTGAATGTTACAACCACCTGCAAAGTTTCCAAGATCGCGCATCATTTTTATTGCTGTGTTACGCATCAGCTGCATAGCGGTATCGCTAAGCGTCATAGCAGGTGCTACAGTGATACTGTCACCTGTATGTATACCCATCGGGTCAAAGTTCTCTACAGAACATATAATTACTACATTGTCTTTAGCATCGCGTAGTAGCTCCAGCTCAAATTCTTTCCACCCCAATACTGCCTTCTCTACCAACACCTCATGTATCGGAGATGCTTTAAGACCTCTATCTAGTGAGCCTTCTAGCTCTTCTTTGTGCATTACAAAGCCACCACCTGTACCACCAAGTGTGTAAGACGGGCGGATAACGATAGGTAGGCCTATCTCTTGAGCAAACTCTTTACCTTCTAATAATGAGTTAGCCGTTTTTGCAGGAGCAACAGGTACACCAAGCTCTATCATCCACTGGCGGAACAACTCTCTGTCCTCAGCTTTCTCAATAGCTTTGATGTCTACACCTATCAATCTTACATTATGACTTTCCCAGATACCCAGCTCTTCTGCTTCTTTAGCAAGGTTCAATGCTGTTTGTCCACCCATAGTAGGTAGCACCGCATCTATGTCATTTTCCTCAAGTATCTTCTCGATACTTTCTACCGTTAGTGGCTGAAGGTAGACCTTGTCTGCCACAACAGGGTCGGTCATGATCGTTGCAGGGTTGGAGTTGATAAGGATAACCTCTATCCCTTCTTCTCTCAAGCTTCTTGCAGCTTGCGAACCTGAATAATCAAACTCACATGCCTGACCAATAATGATCGGACCGGAACCAATAATCAATACACTTTTGATGGAATTATCTTTTGGCATAGTAGAAGACCAGTACTTTGAAATTTTCGTATACAAAAATCGGGCTTGCGCCCGAGGTGCAAAAGTAATTCAAAAAAGCTAACAATGTTATAAATGTAGCTTATGTATTAATGCAAAGTCTGCATATATAGGCTATCTCTATTGTTGTTTTTTGTTGCAAATTTTGGTTCATAGTTTCCTATCATTGATTATCAGGGGTTTAGGCAATATTTTGTTGCAACAGAGCAGTTCCTTAGTAGCCTCACGATCAGCTTAATATCTATATCATTTGTTGCACAGATATAACATGCTGACTATCAAACACCATTATAAGTATAGTAAACATACTATACTTATACTACAAATTTACGTAAATATCACAACATATAAAACAAAAAGGCGGCCTAATGACCGCCCTACAACAACTATTGTTCTATTTACTGAGTGACCTTAGACAAGAACACCAGCTCTTTATTAGCATCGATACGGTATATCACCATGCCTCCATCTACCATACACAGCAGTAGGTCGCTGTATACAATCACATCATAATAAGACTCTCCCGTATAGGTCTTCAAATAGGTCGGATCTTCAGGGTCAGATATGTCAAAGACCTTTAATCCCGTATATCCATCGCAGATGAATAGCCTATCATCCTTCATCCCCAGACCGTAAGGGTTCTCTAAGTTTATCATGTTACGCTCTTTGGGGTTCAACACGTCTGTAACATCGTATACGAACAGGGCATTGGTAGTACCACCACATGACGAGCCACCACGTACAGTAACATAAGCTATGGAGTCGTTTGCAATTACAGGGTCGCAAGAGCGTACATGGCTGGCATCTCCCAGCTTGCTAGGGCGTGCCGCATCTGATATGGAATAGATATACATAGCATTCTGCGAGCCGATGAACAGCTTATCCTTATAGCTGTATATCGTCTCTACATCTATGCCAATAGCCTGAGAGCTTTTAAGGGTGGGCTTGCTGGCATTGGCTACGGAATAAGCATATAGCTTCTCATCGTCTACCACATAAAGGTGGTCTTGTGCTATGGTAAAACGTGCGAGCGAGCCTCCTTGTCCTGTAGCGGATAGCGCATCAGAGGCAGAGTCTTTGCTACAAGCACCTATCAGTAGCAGGCAGGCGGTAGTTATATATATAGATAGCTTTTTCATGTTCATTATCTGTTTTTAGGGTTATCTGCGACATTTTGGATAGTGAAGTACTTTTAGCTCCCAGCCTACTACGTCTCCTTTTTCAGGGTCTACACATTCATAATACCCTGAGCCAGGTGGCACTGATGGGTCTACAAGGTCGAATACTTCGGGAATACGGTCTACCTCTTTTACATCAGCGGGGTTAGAAATATCTATCGTTACCAGATCGTTGAGGTTGTTGGTATACAGGCTATTGTTCTTAATAGAGACCTCTTGTGCGCCCATTACTTCTATGAAGTAGAGCTTCTTAGGGTTAGCCGCATCAGTTATATCCAATACGTGTATACCTTTTCCTGTTTCTACCTGATAAAAGGTAGTACCCTTTATATATATCTTGCCGCCATCCTCTATAGGTTTGGGGTCGGTAGATCTTATCAGTTTTAGCTTATTCTTGTCTCCATATATAGGGGCATAACCATCTACCTCTTCAGGAGGGTCGGGCGGATCTATTATTGCATTATTATCTCTGAACCCAAAGGGATCGCAAGAGCTCAAAAGCAGGGGAAGTATAGCCGCCCCCAGTAATTTTAAGCGTAGGGATGAGTGTCTCATATTACAGGTATTTAATGTGCATAACAGTAAATCAAATTCCGTGCTAGAAATTTTAACAAACAGGGCTTAACAGCTTTTTAATATTATTTATAGTAGCGGTTTTTAAATGTTAAACTTTCGGTTACAAAAGTTATATCTTTACATGAAATGGGGGTGTTTCAGCCATTTATAGTAATAAAACAGGCTATTTTTTCGCACCTTTGCCATTATTCGAGAACACTGCAGCAGTAAGCAAAAATGGGATTGTTTAACTTTTTGACGCAAGAGATCGCTATCGATCTGGGTACAGCGAATACCCTTATTATACATAATGAGCAGGTGGTTTTAGACGAGCCGTCCATAGTGGCCGTAGATAGATCTACGAACAAAATCGTTGCCGTTGGTAAACAGGCAATGATGATGCACGAAAAGACGCACGAGAATCTAAAGACCATCAGGCCGCTTAAAGATGGTGTGATAGCTGACTTTAATGCTGCAGAAGGTATGCTGCGTGAGATGATCAAATTGGTTCATCCTAAAAAGAAACCATTGTTCCCGCCAAGCTGGAGAATGGTGATCTGTATCCCATCAAGCATTACAGAAGTAGAAAAACGTGCCGTACGTGACTCTGCCGAGCAGGCAGGCGCGAAGGAAGTATATATGATACACGAGCCTATGGCTGCTGCACTAGGTATCGGTATAGATGTAGAAGAACCTACTGGTAACATGATCATCGATATAGGTGGTGGTACTACAGGTATATCTGTAATAGCACTGGCAGGTATCGTTTGCGATCAGTCTATCCGTATAGCGGGTGATGAGTTCACAGCAGACATCATGGAGGCTATGCGTCGCTATCATAGTTTGATGATAGGTGAGCGTACAGCAGAGCAGATAAAGATACATGTGGGTTCTGCACTGAAAGAACTGGAAACACCGCCGGAGGATATCGCTGTTAATGGTCGTGACCTTGTAACAGGTATCCCTAAGCAGATCATGGTATCTTACCAAGAGGTAGCCGAGGCACTGGATAAGTCTATCTTCAAAATAGAAGAAGCAATACTTAAGGCATTAGAAAGTACTCCCCCGGAGCTTGCTGCCGATATCTACAGACGCGGACTATACCTAACGGGTGGTGGTGCACTACTACGCGGACTGGATAAGCGTATAGCACAAAAGATAAAACTACCGGTACATGTAGCAGAAGACCCGCTACGTGCTGTGGTAAGAGGTACGGGTATGGCGCTGAAGAATATCGCGAGGATGCCGTTTTTAATGAGATAATATTTTTGTAACAGGCCGCTTTGGTAGCTTAGCTGCCATAAGTGATACTAAATAGTAGCTTGCAAGGTGCGCAATTTCATCCTGTTCATTCGTCGTTTTTCCAATCTGATACTGTTTCTGATAGTAGAATCAGTGTGCATTGTATTGATGGCACGTACGAATACCATTCAGGGAGATTCCATCATGAGCTCTGCCAATGTATTTCTTGGTACCATCTACCAAAAGCAGAACGATGTAGCTTACTACTTTGCGCTACGCCGCATGAATGACAGCCTGCTACAAGAGAATGCCCGCCTGCAAGACCAAATAATGTCTTACAAAAGTGTAGACACTCTGCACGACTGGATACAAACACATGAGGTTAAGCCTGAAGACACTACTGTACAAGTAGTGCGCTTTGCACGCTATGAGTATAAGACCGCACGTGTTATCAACAATAGCATAGGCAAGGCCGACAACTACATGACCATCAACAGAGGTAAAAAAGATGGTATACGCAGAAACATGGCAGTAGTATCGGGCAATGGTGTAGCGGGTAGGGTGGTGCATGTGAGTAACAACTTTGCAAGTGTACGCTCTGTGCTAAGTACCAACCTGCAAGTGAGTGCCAAACTTAAGAACAATACCTTCGGGGTAGTGACATGGGGTGGTAAGAACCCTAACGAACTAGTGATGAAAGACATTCCTCAGCAGATACAGGTAAATATTGACGACTCTATCTATACAACGAGCTACTCTATATTTCCGCCGGATGTGCTGATAGGGACCGTGGCAAGAAAAGAAGTAATTAAGAAGAATAGCTTACAACTACTCTATATAAGACCTGCTACCAACTTTAACACCATACAGTATGTATACGTAGTAGGTAATGAGTTGATGGATGAAAAACAAAATCTGGAAGACACTATAAAATACGTTAGATGAGTATCTATCTGAAAAACTTATTGCGCTTCTGTCTTATCATCTTTGTTCAGGTATTTTTGCTGAACAGGGTGGAGATAAGCTGGTGGCAAGATAGTGGCTTCCCTATATTCACTCCACTCATCTATCCTATTATCATACTGCTACTGCCATTCAACACTCCACCTTGGGTATCTATACTGGTTGGTTTCTTTGCGGGGCTTATCATAGATGCATCTATGAACACACCAGGGATGCACGCCTTTGCAACTGTATTGATAGCCTACTTCAGAACCAATGTGATGAATGCCGTACTACCACGCAACCTTAGCGACTACCGTATGGAAGCACCTACCGTAAAGAATATGGGATGGGTACCCTACATCGTATATGCTGTATTCCTTATTATCTTCCACCACGCCTGCTATTTTACAATACAGCTATGGGATGTTAGCAACCTTGCATACCTGCTACTGAAGATATTGGCGACATCGGTTACCTCTATACTATTCGTATTGAGCTATGCGCTGCTATTCACCAGACAGCGTACCGTAGTAGTGGAATAAGCTTTTTCAGGAATTTTACTTAACGCATTTCATCACACTATCCCATAGTGTGGCAGCGGCTTTGTCCCAAGTGAATTTTGCTACCTGCTCAGGAGCTTTGCGTATCAGGTCGGCACGTAGCTTCTCATCTTTGTACATCAACTCCATCTTAGCAGCTATGTCCTCTACCTTGGTAGGGTCTACTAGCAAGCCTGCTTCGCCTGCTACTTCAGGCATAGATGAGGTATCACTAACAATACAAGGTACATTGCATTTCAGTGCCTCTAATATCGGTATGCCAAACCCTTCAAACAATGAAGCGAATACCAGTGCATAAGCACCACCCATAACCTTAGAGAGTTCGTCCACATTCATATAGCCAACCCACTTCACATCATCTTTGAAAGGCATGTTGTCTTTCATCTCCAGCACCTCTTCATAGTTCCATGCCAAGCGACCAACAATGACCAATTTCATATTGGTGCGTTGCATCTTTTTAAAAGCTACAAATGCTTTGAGCAAATTGAGGATATTCTTACGCGGGTGTAGCGCACCTGCAAATACAAAGTATTCACAACCATCAGCGTATTTTTCTTTTACCGCTTCTTTCTCCTTCCAGTCTAGCGGGGCATACTCTTCATGTGCACCGTTATAAGATACGGCTATTTTATCGGCAGGTATGTTGTATCGCTCGCTGATGTCATTCTTAGAAAAAGTAGAAACCGTAACCAATTGCTTTGCCTTCTTAGCAAACAATGGGCTGTATTTTCTCCAATACTTTCTGTGGCTGCGGATAAGGTGTTGCGGATAATGCTCAAAAGCAAGGTCGTGCATCACCAAACAGGTAGGCACTTTAGTACGTAGTGAACCCATACCATCCGGCGAAAGGAATACATCTACCTTATACTTCTTGAACATGCGCGGCAGCATCCAATCGAACCAAATAGTGAACAGAATAGGATGGCGTGCCTGCGGATTGACAACAACAGGGGTAACATTATCGGCAAACACAAAGGAAGGGTCGTACTCTCTATCGAAGAAGAATATGAACTCATGCTCAGGATGGTTCTTCACGATACGTATCAAGGTCTGGTAGGTAAACCAGCCTATTCCTTCTAGTTTGTCTTTTAATAATAATCTGGTATTGACACCGATGCGCATAAGTGGCGACAAAAATATAATATTCACACTAACCTTACCCCATATTGGGGAATAAACTCTGTATTCTTATAGATTTCATCATCTTAATCAGGTATTTCCTTTGCTTCTTTCTTGATGATGAATACCGCATTGTGGTTGGGGCGTATACCTTTACCATACTTCTGTGCGTATACCTTAGTAAACTCTGCACCGAAATAAAGAATGATAGCAGTATAGTATACCCACGAGAGTAGAATCACTATAGAAGCTGATGCACCATAGGTATTGTGCATGTTGGAGCTGGATAAGTACAGACTAATAAGGTACTTACCTATCATAAACAGCACCCCTGTGAATGATGCACCTATAAAACTATCTTTCCATTTGATATTAGCATCGGGCAGTACTTTGTATATCACCGCGAAGAGTGAGGTGATGATAACAAATAGCAACAGCAGGTTGAAGATATTATACACCAATATAGCTTCTTCATACACTTTACTCATAAGGCTACCGGCAAATAGGTCTACCGCAGTATTGACCAATAATGAAACAATAAGCAGAAAGCTGATACCTAATACCATAGAGAAGGATAGCAGCCTGTTCTTCAGAAACTTAAGCCAGCCTTTCTGTGGCTTGGCACGTATAGACCATATATAATTGATGGAGCCTTGCATATCGGCAAAGATGGTAGTAGCACCAAATATCAATATACCTATACTGATGATGCTAAAGGTAGAGGCATTACTTTCTTGCATGTTTTGTATCACGGTGATGACCTGGTCTGCCGTCTCCTGACCTATGAGGTCTTTTATCTGCCAATAGACCCTCCATTTCACTGCCTTATCTTCAAAGAAAAGCCCTGTGAGCGAGACGACCACCATCACCAATGGACCTAAAGAGAATACTGTGTAATAGGCAAGCGATGCACTAAGCTTAGTAACGTTGTCATTAGCAAACTCTGTTACCGTCTCTTTTAGTATAGACCATATGTTCTTTAGCCTCTTCATGTGTTAGTATCTATAGTAATAACCCCAAGGGTATCCTAAATGTTTGGTAAAAGAAAAAGGGAAGCTAATAATAGCCCCCCGTTATACTTAAACTAAAACAAGTACTGTCTTATTTAGAATTGCGGCATTGTAGGTTTTGTACCCATAATGTTGTCTATCTTTTCCATTACCTCGTCCGTAAGTTTTGGTACAATGTCCAATGCTTTCAGGTTTTCGGTTAGCTGCTCTTCTTTGGTAGCACCAAGTATGGCAGTGGTAACGTTAGGATTGCGCACACACCATGCTATAGATAGCGTAGCCAATGACGTACCCAAGTCTGCCGCTACATTGCCCAGCTCTTTTACATTGTTCAGGCGGGCTTCACTAAGGGTTCTGTCCTTCAACCACTCAAAACCCTCTAATGCCAAACGAGAACCTTCAGGAATACCGTCGTTGTACTTACCGGTAAGCAAGCCCGAAGCAAGCGGACTCCATATGGTAGTACCCATGCCTATGTTCTTGAAGATTGTGTAATAGTCCACCTCCATTTTCTGACGCTCGAACAGGTTGTACTGCGGCTGCTCTACGGCAGGACCTATCAGTCTTAGGTCGCGAGCTACCATGTGCGCCTCCATTATCTCAGCGGCACTCCACTCACTGGTACCCCAGTATAGTATCTTGCCTTGCTGTATCAGTATGTTCATCGACCATACCACTTCTTCTATCGGTGTGTTCTTATCGGGGCGATGGCAGTAGTACAGGTCCAGGTATTCTACCTGTAGACGCTCCAACGCCTCGTGGCAAGCTTCTATAATGTGCTTGCGGCTAAGACCTTTTTGGTTAGGCTTATTATCCTCGCCACCATGCCAGCCAAAGAATACCTTGCTGGACACCACGTAAGACGAACGTTCCCAGTTCTTACTCTTCAGCACGCGCCCCATCATCTTCTCGCTCTCGCCCTTAGAGTATACCTCAGCATTGTCAAAGAAGTTGATACCATTATCGTAGGCAATGCTCATCAAACGGTCTGATACGCCATCGTCTATTTGTTTGGCAAAGGTGACCCAAGAGCCGTATGATAAAGCACTTAGCTGCAACCCTGTGTTGCCCATTCTCCTGTATTCCATAGTTGTAATTTATTTTGCTCCCGCAGAGCGAGAATTTTTATAACGTTTTATGAGACACTAAAGTTGAGGCATTTTTTCTTTTTATGGAATAGGGTTTGTTTATGAGGGGAGAGATTTTATTTACTGTGTATTGAGTGCTAAAGAGATAAATAATCAATATTTCGTGAGATGC
>CAZPDA010000036.1:0-18638 GCA_964585115.1 uncultured Flavipsychrobacter sp. | reverse complement strand
GCAATATATACAGTCCTATTTTCAGGTAGATAGTAGTAAACTATCAGATATTGCTAATTGCTTCTATTCTCAGAAAGTAGAAAAAGGTGCGCACCTACTAAAACAAGGTAGAACATGTAGCCAATTATCATTCATCAGCTCTGGCTTGATACGGATATATACTAATGTAGATGATAAAGAGGTTACCCAATGGATAAGCACAGCGGGATACTTTGTCACAGACCTAGCTAGCTTCGTCTTCAATACACCGGCACGGTGGAATATAATGGCTCTTACTAAGTGTCAACTTTATACAATAGATAAAGATGCCTATAATAAACTTGGAGATAAAATACCCGAATGGCATCAATTAGAAAAGTTGTTCATAGCTAAATGCTTTGTAATGCTGGAAGACCGTGTTTGCAGGCATTTATATATGACTGCTGAGGAACGCTATCAAGAGCTTTATAAACAGCAGCCAGACCTATTCAACCAAGTACCACTACAATACCTAGCCTCTATGCTAGGCATGACACCGGAAACACTCAGCAGACTACGCAAAAAACAGCTACATTGATTTCTTGATATATATCAACTCGACTGCTTCATTTCTGCAAGACCTTTGTATCAACAAAAGCAGATACAATGAAAAATATATTGAAACTGGAAGAAGCAGCTATGTTTGCGCTATCTATTTTTGCTTTATCCCTAATAGAGACCTCCTTCAGTTGGTGGATATACCCCCTACTCTATTTAGCACCGGATATTAGCATGGTAGGCTATTGGTCAGATAATAAAACAGGAGCTTGGTTGTATAACATAGCACACTCTAAAACACTAGCTATAATAGTAATAATAGCGGGCTTACTAATGGGGAAGGATATAGTACTAATATCAGGTATCATCCTATTCGGGCACTCCTCTATGGATAGAATGTTCGGGTTTGGGCTAAAGCTAAAAGAGGGATTCAAACATACCCATTTAGGGGTAATGAACTAGGTTGTTTTTTACTTACTTTAGTTCGATGCTTTTGCGATGGCACATATCTAAGGTTTTGTTTATACTCACAATGCTATTAGTAGCATTAAAAATCAATGCGCAAACTAAGTCGCTTGACAGCTTGAAGCAATTGTTACGATCTTCAATAGAAGAAAAAAAGGCAGACCTACTAGCTGATATAGCAAAAGAATATCACATAGTAAATAGCGATAGCGCACTAAACTATGCCAAACAGGCAATATCAGTTGCTGAAAAGAATGGCAACCATATGGCTCAATCAAGAGCTTATATAATACTAGGTAAAGCAGAACGAAACAGAGGGCTATATGAACAAGCACTAGCTAGCACACTAAAAGGGCTGAAGCTTGCTGAAAAATATGGTGAAGAAAAAGACCTTGCTGCTATATATAATAGCATTGGTATACTCTACAAACGCATGCGCAGGTTTGATGATGCACTAACCTACTATCTAAAAGCTAATAGGCTCGCTAGAAAGTATAATTCTGACAGACAAACATCCCTTACTTATAATAATATAGGTACCATATACCTTGAAAAAGAAGATTGGAATTCGGTAGAACGTTACTATGATAGTGCTCTATCTTTTGCTGAAAAAGCTAATGACACCCGTGCTATAGCTACCGTATTGAGCAATTATGGAGACACCTATATCAACAAGCATGAGCATGATAGCGCATTGAAATACTTTACTAAATGCTTGGTATACGACAAAGCTAATAAAGACCAATATGGTTTATTCATGTCTTACTTTCAGATAGCCAGAGTATATGCAGATGCCGGGAAATATACCCAAGCAATGACCTATGCAGATTCTGCGGAACACATAGCCGAGCGTGAACAAATGAACCGTAACAGAATAGACCTATACGGTTGGCGAGCAAACGTAGAAGAAGCCAGAGGTAATATTGACAAAGCATATGAGTACTTCAAGCGTTCAAAGCTCATAAATGACACTCTATTTACATCTAATGTATCTAAACAAGTAACCGAGCTACAAACCAAATACGAAACAGCTAAGAAAGAGCAGCAGATAGTTATTCAACAGTCTGCTATCAACAAACGAAACTATATCATTGCAGGTATCAGTATTGCCACAATACTATTAGGTCTACTGGGTGTATCATATTACAATCGCTATAAACTAAAACAACAAGACCAACTACAAAAAGCGGTGATACACCAGCAAGAGCTAGCTACCAAAGCCGTAATAGATGCAGAAGAAAGAGAACGTAAGCGTATAGCTGGCGACCTGCACGATGGTGTTGGGCAGGTAATGAGTGCTGCTAGAATGAACCTTAATGCGGTACGTTCAGACCTTTCATTCAACGATGAAGCGCAACAACAAGCTTTTGACAAAGCCTTATCATTGGTAGATGAAGGGTGTAAAGAAGTAAGAAGCGTTTCGCATAACATCATGCCCAATGCTTTGCTAAAAACAGGGTTAGTGTCCGCTATTAGAGAGTTCATAGAAAAGATAGATTATAGAACATTAGAAGTGAACCTCTACAGCGAAGGACTAGATGAGCGACTACCTTCTAATATAGAAACCGTACTCTACCGTGTGATACAAGAATGTGTAAATAATGTGATAAAGCATGCACAAGCCAGCAAATTAGACATCACATTAATACACGATGAAGATGGCATAAGTACTACAATAGAAGACAACGGTATAGGTTTTGATACGACCAAAGACAGTAACGGTGTAGGATTAAAGAATATACAAACCCGTATCGACTACTTAAAAGGTAGTGTTGAATGGAACTCTGCCGCAGGTAAAGGTACCGTAGTTATGATACAGATACCACCTGATACAATAGCCTAAATAGTTATTATATTTATGCTGGTTACTCTCTTAATAGTCCATCAAGCTCTGGTATGAACCAAAAGCATATACTGCATATATTAGTTGTACTACTTATTAGTACAGCCTCTTCTTTAGCTCAAACCTCTTTCGAAGACTCCTTACTTAATATAGTTAGCAATACAAAAGGCGATAAACAAAGGTCTGAATTATACATTAAGCTAAGCTACGACCAGCTTGGCAGGAGTGATACTAAAGCATTATTATATGCGAGAAATGCACTTAAAATAGCAAACAACATTGCTGATAAACAACAGATAGCAGCATCTTATGTGGCTGTCACGCTTGCTTATAATTATAGTGGGCATTTTGATGAAGGCCTAGCATCGGTAGATAGTGCATTAACAATAGCAACCCAAGGTAAATATTACAAGGAACAATATTGGGCTGAATATATGCTCAGCAGCTTGTACCGAAGAAAAGCAAACTATAATAATTCGGTCAATCATGCAATGAATGCGTTGAACATTGCGGAGAAAATGAAAGATTCGCATTTAATAAGCAGCAGCTATAATACGATTGGTATCCTGTACTTGAACTTGGGTAACATACAAAAGAGCAAACAGTATCACCTAAAAGCGTTGGCAATAAGAGAACAAGACAAAGACTCTGTAGCTATAGCTATTTCTCTGAATAACCTTGGTATTGTATATAGAGACCTGGGAGATTATGACAAGGCTCTATCTTACTACTACAAAGCATTAGATATTGCAAAAGACCACGGTAACTCTGAAGACATATCCTTTCTTTACAATGATATAGGTGCTGCATATTCTAAAAGTGGTAATGTAGATAGTGGTGAAATATACCTCAAACGCTCTATAGATATTAGAGAAAGTACAGGGGATATGAGTGAGCTGGCTTACACATATATCTACCTTGGAGAAAACTATGAGAAAAAGAAGGACTTGGATAATGCAGAACGATACATTAAAAAAGCACTCAATACGGCTATTGAAATAGGCAACAACAAGCAGCATTATGAAGCTTTAGAAAGCCTATCAGACTTCTATTCGCGAAATGGCATTTATGACTCTGCATATTTTTACCTGAGGACATACAGATTCTATAAAGACACGATAGCTAATACTGAGAACCAGAACTTGATAGCGCAACTAACTGCCAAATACGAGACTGAAAAAAAGGAAAAAACGATACTGTTGCAAGAAGCTGCTTTAAATAGTAAGAACTATATGATAGGCGGTATATCAGCTTTACTGTTTATTGCTATTTTATCAGGATACTTTATATACAAAAGCTATAAACTAAAGCAGAAAGACCTCTTACAAAAAGCCATTATACAGCAACAGGAGCTAGCTACCAAAGCAGTAATAGATGCAGAAGAAAGAGAGCGCAAGCGTATTGCAGGCGACCTTCATGATGGTGTTGGGCAGGTAATGAGTGCTGCAAGAATGAACCTTAATGCGGTACGTTCAGACCTATCATTCATTGATGAAGCGCAACAACAAGCTTTTGACAAAGCATTATCGTTAGTAGATGAAGGTTGTAAAGAAGTAAGGGCGGTATCGCACAACATCATGCCTAATGCACTACTAAAAGCAGGGCTAGTATCTGCTATTAAAGAATTTGTAGAAAAGATAGACTATAGAACACTTGAAGTAAACCTGTATAGTGAAGGATTAAATGAAAATATACCTACAAACGTAGAAACAGTGCTTTACCGTGTGATACAAGAGTGTGTGAACAATGTAATAAAGCATGCTCAAGCCAGCAAGCTAGACATAACATTGATACGTGATGAAGATGGTATAAGTGCAACTATAGAAGACAATGGTATAGGCTTTGATACAAAAATAGCTAGTGAAGGCTTAGGCATGAAGAATATGCAGACGAGAATAGACTACCTAAAAGGTACTGTAGAGTGGAACTCTGCCGCAGGTAAAGGTACCGTGGTAATGATACAGATACCTGCAACAGAGATAAATTAATCTAGTTTACTTACATACCTCTATCATCAGCAGAAGGACCATAAGTACCAGGGATAGGAATATCTAATAAGCGTAGATATACACCTAGTTGCGCACGATGGTGTATTTGGTGATTCAAAGCCCATTTTCTAACATTTTGATACCTACTACCTTGTGTTATAATATGGTCTCCATATTTAAATGTCCACTCCTCTTCTAATTGCTCAGGTGTCATAGATGCAAGCGCATCTAAGCCTAGTTGTAGTTTTTCGTCAAACTTCGCCAGTAGCTCTTCTTTATTATCTGGGTTTAGTCGCTCAAAATGGTCACTAGCAATATCAAACACATCTTTCTTTACTACTAAGACTATCCATTCAGGCAATTCAGCTACATGCCCTGCTAGTCTACCCAATGGGAACGACTTTTCATGTGGCTTCCAATCGTTCTTACCTTCAGGCACTTGCTCTAAAATTTTGCGCGTATTTACCGACTCTGCTTTAAGTTCTTTTATTAGTTGTTCAATGATGTTCATTGTTTTTTGATTTTTACATGGGCAAAATACTAAAACAATGGTAACTGACTGTTACGTATTCTACGAAAGTGCTCGGTGCTCAACCTGCGGTCTGTTTTATTAAGCCCGTACTTATTGCAGTATAGGTTGAACTGTGTTTTGATAAGCTCAGCAAACTTACCATCGCCTACTATACGATTTCCCCATCGGCTATCATTCACATTCCCCTCGTGGCAACTGCTTATCATATTCCATACTTTATCGGCACGGTCGGGGAAGGTTTTGAACAACCAGTCTTTGAAGATACCCCCAATAGCACCGTTAAGACGCACGACGGTATACCCTGCATGTTGCGCGCCTGCCTCTGATGCAGCTTTTATCACATCGTGCATATGCGTATCGTTAAGTCCGGGGATGATGGGCGCATTCATAATACCTGTAGGGATATCTGCTTTTGACAAGGTCTCTACAACTTTTAGCCTAGACCTATACGATGCTGTACGAGGCTCCAATACCTTACGCAGGTCTTCATCAAGAGATGTAATAGACGAGAATACACTCACTAGATTGTACCTATTCAGCTCTTGCAGTATATCCAAGTCTCGCAGTACCAAAGCATTTTTAGTAAGCACACCTACGGGGTTACGAAAGTCTAAACACACCTCCAACAACTTACGTGTGATGCGCATTTTACGCTCTATGGGTTGGTAACAATCCGTATTGCCCGAAAGCGATATAGGTGCAGGTTCCCAGTTCCTGTTCTCGAAAAACTTCTTCAGCAAAGCAGGTGCATTGTGCTTCACCACTATCCTACTCTCAAAATCAACACCGGCACTATAGCCCCAGTATTCATGAGAGTTGCGTGCATAGCAATAGATACAACCATGCTCACAACCTTGGTACGGATTAGCAGAGTACATCATCCCCACATCAGGACTGGTAACTTTATTCACCAGCGTACGGCTCTCGTCATAGATGTATTCTGTATTGCGCTTACCTTCTTCCCAGTCGTCTATACCTTCGGAATGTTCTTGCACATACTCATCTTTCAGAAATTTATTCTTGGGGTTATACTGTGCTCCTCTTCCCTTCTCAAAACGGTGGTTGGCTACTTGGTTTATCATGCTTGTAATGCTTTGGGTTGTTGTATCGATTCCATATATGCTTTTTGTATCTTCAGTCGCTCGTCCTCATCCTGAAACACATCCCAGTCTATATTATCGGGCAAAGAGAGCACACTACGCGGGTTGGTACGCTCTGCCTTCGCTCCTTTATGGTCTTCTTCCAACAGGTACTGGTTGAAGTGATTACCCTCATACAGGTCCTTCACTGAGCCAAAGCCTATGGCATCGCGCATCACATCGTGCTGAATGGTCTCTGCTGCGCGGCGCACACTATTCTTACCATACTCATCCTTAATGGCATACATGGCTTTACGCAGCCAGTCTCTACGGATGTTGTTATCAAACAGGCTATACTGCATGTACTTATCGCTCACAAAACGGGTAATAGACACGACCATGTGCTGTATCTTGGGGTTGAAGAGCTTGAAACCTTTACGCTCTTGCTCAAATACTTGTATACGCTGCTTGATGTATTTGCGCACATCAATAGCATCTTGTGTAGGGTTGACCAGTTTTATCTTAGTGTCCCAACGGGTGCGGTCATCGTACTTAATGGCAAAGTCTACTTCTTGACAAAACACTTCTTGCTTCACCATACGCTGCTCTAGCCTGGTACATAGGGATATCAGCATACTCTCTAATGCCTGCGGGTCGTTTCGCTGAGGGCGACTAAGCGTACGCCCTGCACTCATACCTCGGTAGCCATTCTTATACATATCCACCTCCATAAAGTGTAGACGCTTATACCAATAGTTGCCCACCACACCACCAAATGCCTTACGCAACAATGCCTCTGATGAATGCCTCAACTGCAAAGGACTATTAATACCTATCAGCTTAAGGCGACGCTCATTGCGCACACCGATACCCGGCAGGTCGGTCAGTTCTAACTTAGACAATTGTTCATCTATATTATCAGGGGTGATGCGTACCAAACCATCGGGCTTTTGCAACTCTGTGCCCAGCTTTGCCAAGAAAGAGTTAGGAGCAATACCGATACTACATTTCACATACTCACCACAATCTCTACGGATATCTGCCTTTATTTGTTTAGCCAATGCTTCAAAGTCATCATATATCAGTCGGTAGCTGGTCATGTTCATCACAGCCTCGTCAATACTGCGTGCCAATACATCATCACAGTAATCGTTCAGCACCTTCATGATGCGCACATGATAGTCGCGGTAGCGCGGAGGCCGTGCCAATACAGGCACTATGGGCGGACACAACTCTCTACATTCATTCAGGCGCATACCTGTTTTTACCCCAAACTTTTTCGCTTCTACAGACGGAGCAATAACACAGGCATTGGCCGCGGGGTGTGTAATGACGCCTATAGGGCGATTGCGCAGGTCGGGGTTATCCTGTTGCTCGCAGCTGGCAAAGTAGCTGTTCATGTCTATATACATCACTACCGCATCGGGATTATAAGACAGGTGATTATCAGAATATCTTTTGAATGAATCCGGTGTTTCAGACTGCTTCATTTGTTTTGATTGTACAAGCAAGTTACACAATTTGAACATTTGAACAAATTAAAACTTAAACTTTTGTACAGAAAATATTTAGTACACCAACTTGTCCACGTAAGTTGGTGTGGACAGCTTGGACAATGGATACCCAACTATTATCATTAACTTAAAGTCTATATATCCGCATAAGACATAATGACAAAAACCATTTTTATGAAACAACCATTCATTGCACTTTGTACTATTCTATTTGCTACCCTATTCACTACACAAAACAGCATTGCGCAAACCAACATCAGTGGCAGCATATACAGTGACACTACACTTACCAAAGCCAATAGCCCATACATTATAACAGACGACCTGGTTATCTTTCAAGGGGCAGAGCTAACATTAGAACCAGGAGTAACCATTAAATACAACCTAAATAAAAAAATAGTATTACGAGGCACGTTAGTAGCTGAGGGCACCAGTACAGACAGTATAAAATTCACTAATAACACAGGTGATAATACAACAACATACAGCTGCTTTAAGCTAGAAAACAGCAACGCAAACATTAAGCAAAAGCTATCAATGAACTACTGCATAGTAGAATATAGCTTAGAGGTATTTGACCAAGTATCGGGCAAATATGGCACGATCGCCATCAGCAACTCAACCTTCAGACAAAACAAGAACGTATCAAGCAACACCATTAGCCACGATACCGTATATATATCTAATACCAGTTTCCTGAATAACAACTATTGTTTTGCAGGCGGTAGCTATGCCGAAGTAAATAACTGCGAGTTTCGCAACAACTATATAGCAGCAAATGCATGCCGTATAGATAGCTGTGTGTTCATTGAGAACGTTAGAGGTGCAGGTGCTAATTACATTAAAAACAGCCTATTCTACAACAATAAAACAGCAATATCGACAACTTATGGTCCGGGTACATACATAACCAATAATGAGATAAGCTATAATGACACAGGTATATGGATACAAGCAGGCTTCAACCACCAGTCACCTCAATTCAAAGAGAATAAAATATGCCATAACAACACTTGGAATATCTATTATAGCTATAATAACAACATACCATTAGATAATAACTGCTGGTGTACCAACGACTCTGTAAAAATAAGAGCTACGATAAGAGATGGATATATAGATAATAGCAACGGGCTTATCTCCTTCACATACAACGATACGTGCACCATCATCTCTACACCACCAACAACAGGTATAAATAATGTAGCAGGCAATACGATCAATACCAAGCTATACCCTAACCCCACCTACGGCAATACCATACTTGAGTATAGCTATAATAGAAATGAACAATACACCGTAACCATCAAGACCATTACGGGTAAGACCATATACATACAGCGCTATATCAGCAATGGGAAAGTAACACTACCTACCAACAACCTACCTGCCGGTATATATATCATACAGCTACAAGACAGTAAACAAGTACTGGCTACAGAGAAACTTGCGGTACAGTAATACTATGTCGTCCACGTGTCCATGCTATCCAAGGAAGTTGGTGTGTGGACAGCTTGGACAACTACTTTAGTATTCCTTTAACTATCGGCAATATAGTTTTAAGCGTCTTACTATCCACACGCTTACCAATACTACTACTATGCTGAAACCACTACTACTGTCGTTGCTTGCAATGTCGGCAACCTCTGCCATTGCACAAACACCCACAAAGCAAAAGCAGCCCAACCGTTTTGAGAATGCTCTGGACTATTGTGTGATGAAGATAGCAAGACATCATATTGACGGAGAAGTACCGGTGTTCAGCTATACGGAGACGGAGCATAAGACCTACCACTCGCCCCGCCCATGGATGACCACTACCCGTAAGCACAAGGGCAAAATATGGGCAGACCATAAGAGTTTTACCAAACTGGATACCATTACCTACAATGGTAAGGACTACATCACCAAAGAGCAGTACACTGGCAACACACTTCTATACCAGCCCTACTACGCTAAAGACCCTATAAAGATCGATAGTAACACACTTGCTTCAGAGCTGTATGAGATAGCCAAGTACCACCCTGCTATGCTATTGCGTTATGTAAAAGAGCATCCACACAGTACTGATGGCAGCACCTACATGCACCCCGTTTATAGCCTGATGATAGGCGATGCAGCTGTAGCACTCACGGCAGACTATGGTTCGGAGAAAATACGCAAAGTGGATATTGTAAAGAACGAGGAAGTGTATGGAGATGTGACCTATACCATCAATTACAGACAGTACGATACTTATGGCAACAACCCCAATATACATTACTACCCAAGGCTAATACTATACAGCAAGGTAAATGGCATTACCAACACCATCACTATGAAGCACGAAGGAATGGTAGACAAAGCTCCCGAGCTAATACCTATGCCTGACGGTTATAAGATACACCCTAACAAGCCTGAACCTGAATATAACATCATCACCCACAAGGTGAGCGACCATCTATACATGATGCACCTTACACAGTCGGAGTCCGCATCGGCACTAGTGGTGTTCAAAAACTTCTGCATGGTGATAGACGCTCCGCTAAACAGCATAAACGGAGAACTGATACTACAAGAGGCACAGAAGATAGCACCCAATAAACCTATCAAATACTTTGCCTATGGTCACCACCACCCGTGGTATTTGGGAGGTGTACGTCCATTCATATTCAGAGGTACAACCATACTTACTAAGGAGGATAACATTCCATACATAGACTATATAGCGGCTGAACCACATACGCTAAAGCCCGACAGTTTGCGCTGGCATCCTACCAAAGCCATTACAGAAACCTATGGCAAAAAGAAGGTAATAACCGATGGAGAATATGAAGTAGAGCTCTATCATATTGGCATGAGATCGGAACACACAGAAGACTATACGCTATTCTACTTTCCACAGGAGAAGCTATTGCTGGAAGATGATATGATATTCATAAAAGAAGACCAACCACTCACCGCAGCAGGCGGTAAGCAACGAGCACTCTACAATGCCTTAGAGGAACTAGACCTAGACATAGATAGCATAAAGCAAACATGGCCTTGGGGCGATAATTACCCATACAAGACCACGATACTTTATAGCGAGTTAGCCGAAACTGTAAAGTTTAAACAGGATAAATAATCAACTATTTACTTTTCTAAACAACTTAGGCTTCAATGCAGCCATGCAGATGACATTAGAAACAATAAGCACTACAGGAGGCAATACTAACTTTAGAAACAGGTTCTCAGCAACTAGGAAAGAGATACAAACAGGCAATATCAATACCAATATATAGCTAACCTTTATAGACCTTGCTGCTGACTTTACCGTACTTACATTAGCAAACAAGAACAGCATAGTAAACACTACGGAGTATGCGCCTATCCTATGCATAAGTATACCATTTGGCCAGTGCTGTATACGAAATATGGCACCAACAAAGTATATAAAGACGCCTATTATCTGTAAGATATGTGCTACTGATATAAGGGTAGACTTGGGTCTATAGTTTTTCATGACATTAAATATTATTTGTAGCAAAGCTTTTTAGCTTACCCATAATAAGCCACCTCGTCAATACCTGCGCTACTCTTCATACCGCGGTACATACCCTTAGAGTTGAAAGAGAATACACCATTAGCTTGGTTGTCTACAGCTATCAAGCCTCCTTCTCCGTCTATCTTCAATAGCTTGTCCTTGATAACGGTATCGCATGCCTCCTTCAGGCTAAGACCTTTATACTCCATCAGGCAGCTCACATCATACGCCACTACAGACTGTATAAATGGCTCTCCATGTCCCGTACAGCTGATAGCACATGTTTTGTTGTTAGCATAAGTACCTGCACCTATCACAGGGCTGTCACCAATACGCCCGAAACGTTTGTTGGTCATACCACCTGTAGAGGTACCCGCAGCAAGATTACCTTCCTCATCGCAAGCTACTGCACCTACTGTACCGAATTTATGGTCGTTTGGCGCACCTTTCAGGTTGTCCCCTTTATGGTCTAGCTGATAGCTATCACTATGGCGTATCTCCAACCACTGGTCGTAGCGTAGTTTGTTATAGAAATATTCATCAGGCACTTGCTCCATACCACGAGATAGCGCAAACTCACTAGCACCCTTACCACTTAGAAATACATGACCCGAATGTTCCATTACTTCTCTAGCCAGCTTTATAGGGTTCTGTATATTACGCACACCTGCTATAGCGCCTGCACCTAGTGTCTTGCCGTTCATTAGGGCGGCATCCATCTCGTTCAGCCCCTTCTTGGTATAAACTGCACCTTTACCTGCATTGAATAGCGGGTTGTTTTCCAGCTCTACTATAGCTGCTACTACTGCATCCATAGAGCTACCACCACCACTTAATACCTTATAGCCTGCATCAAGTGCGGTTTGCAATCCTTCTGTATATGCTTTTTCTTCTTCAGGGGTCATCATACCGGGGTGGATGTTACCCGCACCACCGTGTATCACAAGTGTTACTGCCATTATTGTTACTTAGTATTATATGTTGTTATTATCTATTTATTGTAAATATGCTGCAGTGATATAGTCGCCATCGGTCTCTACCTCTATATGCTCTTGCAATGTGGTGGCTACGGTATGCCCCACTATGTCGGGAGATATAGGGAAAGATTTATGCTTACGGTCTACCAATACGGTGAGTAACACCTTCTTCAGGTCATAATTGAGCAATGGGCGCAGGGCGTAGAGCAATGTTCTACCAGAGTTGGCTACATCATCTACCAATACTACTGCCTTGTTGGTTATATCCTCACTCACCACTACTTCTTCTGATAATGGTTCACGCTTATTCATCTTAATATTGAATACCCTCACCTTTAGCGGACTTATCTCACCCAAGCGGCGGGCAAGGCTACGAGCTACGGCAGCACCGCTACCTTCTACGCCTATCAGGGTCACTTCTTCTTCATGGCTGAAGTTTTCCCATATCTGGTAAGCCATGCGTTGCATCTTCCAGTTGATGCGTTCTTTATCTAGTATGAGTATACGTTCTTTATCCATAATGTTAGTTTGAGCGTATCGCCGCTACAGGGTTCATCTTTGATGCAGAGAATGCAGGGATGACGCCCGAAAGTACACCGACGACAGCAGAAATACCTATACCAACAAAAAAGTTTTTGAATGACAATGTAACAGGAAAATCTGCCCCGTATGTGAGTATAAGGCTTATCAGCAATACAATACCAATACCTATCAGCCCACCGATAACACATAGTGTAATAGCCTCAATAAGGAATTCCATAAGTATACTGGCAGACCTTGCACCTATGGCTTTCTTCAAACCAATGATACGGGTACGTTCCTTCACCGTTACAAACATGATATTAGCGATACCAAATGCACCTACCAGTAGCGCAAAACCTCCGATAACCGAACCTATGACATTGATAGTAACGAATATGGTACTGATACGCTCTGATATTTGGCTGAGCTTATTCACGGCAAAGTCGTTCTTCTCACCGGGTGGCACTCTCCTTACGGCACGTAGTACACCTTCCGTTTCCAGCTCCATATCTTCTACGTTCATACCTTCCTCTGCTTTTACCATTACAAGCGGGTCGTTACTCCAGCTGAGTGATGCTGTATTGGTGAGTGACTTGGCTACAGAGAATGGATAGATGACTGCATTATCAAAGTTGAAACCTGCCATGTTCTGCCCACTCTTTTTGAGTACACCTACCACGTTGAACTTTCTACCCATAAAGGAGATAGACTTATTGATGGCATTAACACCGGGAGGAAATAGGTTTTTATACATCTCCTGCCCTATTACGGCATTATATACACCTCCATCTATCTCAGATAGGCTCAGATATCTACCATCACCTATCTCTATGTTCTGTATCTTATGAAAATCTTGAGTGACCGCATAGCCTACCGTACCTTCCAATTCTTGGTCGCGATACTTAACGCTTACCCCTTTGGTATAGCTGATAGCGGCATACTTTACGCCATGTACCCTTGTTTTTATAGCATCCAACTCACGCTCTGATAATGGCTTACGGCGTAGAAACTCCCACCATTTATACTCTCCGTTCTCATCCATCCAAGGCTTACGGTTGATGTATAGCACATCGCTACCCAGCGTAGCCATATTATCACGGATGTTGTTTTGCATACTATCCAGCACGGTATATACACCTATGATACAGAAGATACCAATGGTAACACCCAGCAATGACAAGAATGTACGCAGACGATTGGCACGCAGCTCTTGAAAAGCCTGTGCTATACTGGTACCTATTAGCTGGAAAAAGTGGTTCATCTGCCAGCAAATTTAATGCTTACAGGTGGGAAAGCATATATTAGTTTGCATCAGTTTTTTTACGAGTTACTTTTCATCCTACTTGCCCCCACCTATACAGAAGGATAAGCCTATATCAAAATGGATAGACTGTACATTCTGCCTATAAGTGACGGGTGTACTCTCTTGCTCATTGCCCAAGTAGTCTATGGTTTGGGACTTGTACCCCACATTGGCAAAACCAAGGTCGTGCGTAATGGCCATAGTAGCATTCATAAAACGGGTCAAACGTCTATTCACCCGCATGGATAAGCTACCATAGTAACCCAAATACATCCCTTTGGCTGCATCTACATATACCGCATCGTGGTAGTTATCATTCCGCATCTTACGGTTAAGGGTCATCATCTTCTTAGGCACACGCAAACCCATTACTCCTATCACCAATGAAGGTTGCAACTCTACAGCCTTTATATCAAAACGGTAAGAGACCGCAGCACCTAGTTTGAATACCTGTAGCCCTCTGTTTCTATTATAAGATGTATTGGTGTAGAATTTATCAGTATCAAATACCTGATATGCCTGTGCTCTGGTTGTAGAATCAGCAACTTGAAAACCTTGATAACTGTACTCACCACCTACATATAGTTTACTACTAAGCGGGAATAGTGAATATACTTTTATACCATTAGCCTGTGTTGCATTACCATAATAGAAGTTGGAATTGTCATCATCGTCACCAAACTGTATGATGTCATTGATAGAGCCTGCATCGTAATCATTCCCCTTAAACTTTCCCTGAGCCTCCCCATACAGGTAGCTCACACCAAGATATATAGGCTTATCCTTCACCGTTTGCGCAAGGGTACTAAACGATAAGATGCAGGAGAGGGTAAGTATAGTAAGACGTGTCATTAAGGTACTATGTTTATGCGTTTGGTACTGGCTTCTACGTTTGTGCCATCTGTCAATTCCAGCTTTACGGTGTATACAAATGAGTCTCTCTGTGCGGGTGACTGTAGTGCATATAGGTCAAAATAGTAAGGACGGTCTTGTCTTAGATTAAAGACATTAAGCTCAGGTATATAGAACAAGTCGTTGAGCGATGAACCCGCAGGGTGTTGTGCATCATAGTCCTTATCAGCAGATACTGTTATACTTGCTATCGTATCTAAGTGTTTGTAGACATAGGTTTCACTGCAACTGGTAGCGTAGGCACTGGTAATGAATGATGCAGGACGCGGTTTATTACAGTATAATCTGTAACCTGTAAAGTTCATTCGTAACATAAGTGCTTTACCAAATACAAAATCATCGCCAGCCTCTACGGCAAGGCTATCACCATTGTCGTAGGCTACAACATCTAGCTCGTCAGACGTGATGCATACATTCACTATTTCCTCACAACAACCTGTAAGCACGGAGTAACCAAGAACACCACACCATAATAAAGCTAGATAGGATAACTTCTTTAGCATTTCTTAAAAGGGTTTATTTTTTGATAGAATTACAACGATAGGGTTATAGGGGCTGTACTGCCGGATAATGTTTTACCACTCTCAAAAGTGTAAGTAACGGTAAATGTATAGTCGCCTGCTTGTTCAGGCTTTTGGTCTAGGAAGTAGCTGTTCTGTCCTATCATTTGCTCTGAGCCATATGCATCTGTACCCGTTACATTAATGCTGCTAAGCAATGGTATACGAAACACAGCATTCAGCGAGCTACCTTGTGGATAGTTGGCATTGAAGTCTCGGTCTGCGGTGATGTTTATACCCGTCACCTTATCAGTAAGTGTATACGATGGTATGGGTGGAGAGCAGGCATAAGCCGATGTTATGAATGGGTTGCTAATAGGCTGCGGTTGGTTGAAACATACCGTTCTGCTACCGTGCATATTCACATACATCATCAGTTCTGTAGCGTTTAAGGTCTCACCCTGAGCTATAGGCTGAAAGTCTGCGGCTGAATATACATCTACTGATAGCCTATCGGCATCGGAGCAATAATTATTTACAGGAGAAAAGTTACAACCATCATCTATTAAACGACAGGAGTAGAGTGACCCCAAGAGCAGGTTGCCCGTGAGGAAGAGGGTAACAAGGAGCAGTTTTCGATACATGATATTTGGTTTTTGTTAACATTAGCAAGCACTGTGCCAAAAGCATATAGTTTAACGTTTCGTTTTTGTTACCCATAGCTTTTAGTTATAAACATTGCACCACCCTTACACTACCTTTGCCACCAAACCAAGACAAGATTTGCGATACTCACTCAGGTTTTTACTTAAAAATAAAGTACTCAACTACAAGGAGTTCAGAAACTTTCTGGGTACGAGGTTCTTTCTGCTACTATCGCTGAATATGCAGATAACCATAGTAGCGTACATGGCTTATCAGCTCACAAAAGACCCACTGACACTAGGCATGATAGGACTGTGGGAGGTGATACCTGCCATCGGGTTTTCCTTATTCTCAGGTCACTTTGTAGACCAGCGCGAGAAGCGTAATCTGTTGCTATGGTGTATTGTTGGTTTTACCCTGCTATCGGTGTTCTACTTCGGGCTATCCCTACCCTCATCCAAAGAGATGCTGGGTACTAAATACACGGTGTGGCTAATATACTTCGGGGTGTTTACAGGCGGGGCAATTAGGGCGTTTGCCAGTCCGTCCAACTTTGCACTACTGGGGCTCATTGTGCCTAAAAGACTGTATGCCAATGCTACCACGTGGAGCAGCTCTGCATGGCAGCTGGGTGCGGTTGTTGGTCCGCTGGTGGGTGGTTTGCTCATAGGTAAGGTAGGATTTACCTACAGTCTTGCAGCAGTGTTCCTGTTCAAAATGATAGCGTTGATATTCATTAGTCGTATCAGCAGAAAACCTATCATGAAGAAGACCAAAGAGCCTGTACTCAAAAGCCTGAAAGAGGGTTTGAACTTCGTGTTCAGCACGCAGATAATACTGGCGGCATTAGCATTGGATATGTTTGCCGTACTATTTGGCGGGGCTATAGCACTACTACCTGTATATGCCGATGAGATACTGAAGGTGGGCGAAGTGGGCTACGGATGGCTGCGTGCCGCACAGGGCATAGGTGCTATTGTAACGCTGGGTATACTCTCCTTCATACCACTAAAGACCAATGCGGGTAAGAAACTACTGATATGTGTAGCGGGCTTCGGGGTCACCACCATCATCTTCGGGCTGTCTAATATATTCCTACTATCCTTTGCCATGCTGATGCTTGGCGGTATGTTTGATGCCGTAAGTGTGGTGATACGTGGCACGATATTACAACTCTATACTCCTGACGATATGCGCGGACGTGTAGCTGCGGTGAGTACCATGTTCATAAGCTCTAGCAACGAGCTGGGTGCGGCAGAGAGTGGTTTTACGGCAAGGCTGATGGGTACGGTTGCGGCTGTAGTATTTGGCGGATGCATGACACTGGCTGTGGTGGTCACTACCTTCTTCAAAGCACCTAAGCTGAGAAAGCTACGACTGGACGGTAAGTAGTGTTGGTGTGCTTGTGTGCTTGTGTCGCTTGTTTCGGTTGTGTCGGTTGTTGCATCACATACTTTCGTCACTGCGAGCTTGTCGAAGCAGTCTCACGTATACATATATGTGGTCTTGAGATTGCCACGTCGCTATGCTCCTCCCCGAAGGGTCGGGGTAAACTGGCAATGACGGGTTATTGTTGTAGCATTACTTATTGCACTTGTTTCGGTTGTGTCGGTGTTTCGGCTGTTGCAGTGTTGCAGTTGTTCCAGTGTTCCACTTGGTGTTTTGTAGAAATGGGTTTTTACAATCTAATTATACGGTTGTGTGTATATTCATAACAAGATATGAAAGGCGTACTGTACACCATATTATTACTAATGAGCAGCACATACTGCAAGGCTCAGTATTACGACTCTGCCAAAGCCGTAGTATTTGTCAATGAGCTATTAAAGAAAAAGAACAACTCTCAAAAACGTATTTACTACCTAGTTGATAAACAACCATACTTGCACGATAAACATAGCGAGACAAAGGACTTATATAAGGATTTGGCTCCATATTTTACCATTGAACAAATAGATAGTGCCATCACACTGAGTAAGGTCTTAGCCCAACATATGGTATGGAGTGCCAATACTATAAATATTCCCGTCATCAGTGAAGATTCTGCATCTACTATCATTCAGAGTAACAGTACACTAATCGTAGTTCTTAAAAAGAATACAAAACGTGCAAAAAGAAAAGCTGTAGAGCGAGCAAAAAAAGCAAAGGAAGAGCAACCTAGACAGTCCATATATTACATATCAGCGCCTATCTTTTTCAATAACGATTATTGCATAATACTTGTAAGTCAAACCTATGCTAATACAAATGGCAGCTCTTGTATAAAGTTATACAAACTAAGTAGTGATGGAGCATGGAAAAACATTGTAAACACTTCATGCAAACTATACTAATAAA